>JAFQKN010000026.1 GCA_017396895.1 Clostridia bacterium | reverse complement strand
CGACTCCGCAGATTCCGATTCTGCTGATTCCAATTCCGATTCCATGGACAGCATCCTCGGCAATCTCTTCGGTGATCTGTTTGCATAAGAAAGAAATCATAAAAAAATACAAGGGCTGAAAAATCAGCCCTTTATTTTTTTTGATAAATTATGATTTATCGGCATAAATCATAAAGGATATACGCACCTTTGGGTGCGCATGATATCACACCTGCGGTGTGGTGATATACGCGTTGCGTGTGATATATTTGTTGCACAAATATGTCGGATGCTGTCGCCGTTGAGCTTCGCTCTATATGAAAATTCTATAAATCGGAGCGTAGCGACCCTTCATATTTGCCTTGGCAAATATATCATTCATCATATCGCTGATATATCATATCCGCAACAGCGGATATATCATTCACCGTCAGGTGCGCTGAATTCTCATTTACAACACAAGACCGACATCACCTTTTCCGATGATGTCGGTCTGTTTTGTATTGTTATTCCAACTCGAATGCGCCTGTGTAAAGACGGTAATAGGTTCCTTTTTCGGCAATGAGTTTTTCATGGTTGCCGCGTTCGATGATGCGGCCGTGATCGAGCACCATGATCGCATCCGAGTTTTTGACGGTGGACAAACGGTGCGCAATGACAAAAACGGTTCTGCCTTTCATGAGCGCATCCATTCCCTGCTGAACGAGCAATTCCGTACGCGTATCAATGGACGAAGTGGCTTCGTCGAGAATCATAACGGGCGGATCTGCAACAGCGGCTCTTGCAATGGAGAGCAACTGCCTCTGTCCTTGCGACAGGTTGGCACCGTTGGAAGTCAACTGTGTGTTATAACCGTCGGGCAGTCGCATAATAAACGAATGTGCATTGGCAAGTTTTGCGGCATTGATGCATTCTTCATCCGTTGCATCCAGTTTTCCGTAGCGGATGTTATCCATGACCGTACCCGTAAACAGGTTCGTATCCTGCAAAACAACACCTAAACTGCGGCGCAGATCTGCTTTTTTGATCTTATTGATATTGATACCATCATAACGGATCTTGCCGTCCGCAATATCATAAAAACGGTTAATGAGGTTTGTAATGGTGGTCTTGCCTGCACCTGTGGCCCCCACGAAAGCGACCTTTTGACCGGGTTTGGCGTAGACGTCCACTTCATGCAGAACGGTCTTTCCTTCTTCATACGCAAAATCTACACCGTCCAGCACCACATCACCGCGAAGCAGGGTGTAAGTAACCGTACCGTCGGCATTGTGCGGATGTTTCCAAGCCCACTTGCCCGTACGTTCCGCACATTCAATGATCTGACCGTTTTCTTCACGGCAATTGACAAGCGTCACATAGCCGTTGTCTACCTCCGGCTCCTGATCGAGCAATGCAAAAATTCTGGATGCGCCTGCCATGGCCATGGCAATGGAGTTGATCTGCTGGGAGGCGTTGTTGACGTTGCCCGTAAACTGTTTGCACATACCGAGGTAAGATGCGACCACCGAGATGGCAAGCGGTGCGGCAAACGTACCGCTGACGATAATATTTTGTACGGAAATATTATAACTGCCGCCGGAGGTAATCAAAAGTCCTCCTACAAATGCGGTCAGAACATACAGAATATTACCGATATTATTCATAACGGGGCCGAACACGTTGGCAAATTTATTGGCACTTTCGGCATTGCGGAACAGTTCTTCATTGACCGTATCAAAACCTTCCTTTGCCGCTTCTTCGTGACAAAAAACCTTGACAACTTTCTGTCCGTTCATCATTTCTTCAATATAGCCTTCAACCTTACCGACCGATTGCTGTTGGCGCATAAAGAATTTTGCGGAATTGCCGCCGACACGTTTTGTTACCTGTGTCATGGCAATCACACCGACAAACACAACTGCCATCAGCGAGATGCTGAAATAGGACATAACGCCGAGCAGAACGATCAGTGTTATAAGGGCTTGAAAAATACTCGGAATGCTTTGTGAGATCAACTGACGCAGCGTGTCGATATCGTTCGTATAATGACTCATGATATCGCCGTGTGTATTGGTATCAAAATAGCGTATGGGCAAGGATTGCATTTTATCGAACATACGAAGACGCATTTTATGCAAAAATCCCTGTGTCATAATGGCGATCAGTCTTGCCTGCAAACCCGAGAAAAAGACACCCGACACCAGAATACCGGCCATAATGCCGACCGTGCGGAATACTTCGCCTTTGTACGCATCCCACGCAACCGTTCCCCCTGCCTGTCTTGCAAGGTCAAGACCTTTGAGGATGATGTCGGTAATATTCTCAATGAATACGGCAGGCAGAACCCCGATCACGGCATTGAGGACAACACACAGCAGGATCACAACCAGCATTACGGGATAGTCCTGCATCAGAAGTTTGAGCAATCGGCCGATGAGTTTAGGATTCATTTTGCGTTTACCGCGAGCATCGGGAGGCATTTTGCCGCCGTGTGCGTCTTGCACGGAAGATTTCATGGGTTTACGCATCGTCCTCACCTCCCTTGACCTGTGAATAATAGACTTCACTGTAAATGGCATTGTTTTTCAGCAATTCTTCATGCGTGCCGACCGCATCGATTCTGCCGTTGTCCATCACAACGATCTTGTCGGCATCCTGTACGGATGCAATGCGCTGTGCAATGATGATTTTTGTCGTTCCCGGAATTTCACTTTTGAATGCCGCACGAAGCAGAGCATCGGTTTTGGTATCCACTGCGGAAGTGGAGTCATCCAGAATCAGAATTTTCGGTTTTTTCAGCAAAGCTCTTGCAATACACAAACGCTGTTTCTGTCCGCCCGACACGTTGGATCCGCCCTGTTCGATATAGGTGTCATATCCATCGGGGAAAGATGAAACAAACTCGTCTGCCTGTGCAAGTTTGCAGATGCGCACCAATTCTTCATCGCTTGCATTCGGATCGCCCCAACGCAGGTTTTCCTTGATCGTACCCGAAAACAGCACGTTTTTCTGCAACACAACGGCAACCTGATCGCGCAGAACGTTCAGATCATATGCACGAACATCCACACCGCCGACCTTGACACTGCCCTGCGTTACGTCGTACAAACGGGAAATGAGTTGCACAAGCGTGGTCTTACTTGAGCCGGTCCCGCCGATGATGCCGACCGTTTCACCGGGTTTGATCGAAAGATCAATGTCTTCCAGTGCAAACACTTCGGCTGCAGCCGAATATTTGAAACTGACGTTTTCAAAATCAATACTGCCGTCTTTCACCGCCGTAACGGGATTTTCGGGCTGTACAATATCGCTTTTTTCATCCAACACTTCCACGATTCTCTTTGCGGATTCCACGGAAATGGTAATCATAACAAAGATCATCGAAAGCATCATAAGCGACATGAGGATCTGCATGGAATACGTCAGCATACTGGCAAGAGTGCCGACTTCCAGGTATGTACCGCCTGTGGAGACCACAAAATAGGACGTAAATACAGCCAAGAGGATCATGGACGTGTACACAGCGGTCTGCATGAACGGATTGTTGAAAGCGACAAATTTTTCGGCTTTTGTAAACACATCCGCCACGGCACCCGAAGCATCCGTAAATTTGCTTTTTTCGTGATCTTCACGCACAAAACTTTTTACAACGCGCATCCCTTTGATGTTTTCCTGAATGGAGTTGTTCAGATTGTCGTACCGTTTGAATGCGGCACGGAACAAAGGCATGGCTTTGTAAATAACGAATCCCAGACCAAGTCCCAGCAAAGGAATGATGCAACAGAAAATAAGAGCCAGTTTCTTGCCGACCACAGCCCCCATGACAGTGGCAAAAATGAGCATCAGCGGTGCACGCACGGCCGTACGGATGATCATCATAAAAGACATTTGCACGTTGGTAACATCCGTTGTCATACGGGTAACGAGTGATGCCGTGCTGAAACGGTCGATATTGGAAAATGAAAAGCCCTGAATACGGTAAAACAGATCGTGACGCAGATTCTTTGCAAAGCCTGCGGATGCCGTGGCACAGGTGATCCCCGCCAAGGCTCCGAACATCAGCGATACCAATGCCATAAGAATCAGCAACAATCCGTATTTTCCGATTTCATCCATTCCGCAACCCGCTTCAATGGAGTTTATCAGCTTTGCGGTAATCATCGGAATGATACATTCGCAACTGACCTCACCGATCATAAGAATCGGCGTCAGAATGGCTTTTATTTTATATTCACGAATACTGGCGGCTAATTTTTTTATCATTTTACATTCCTCCTTTTTGCAACAGCATCAACACCCAAATTGGATAAAATCCGATCCAGATACAAATGCAATTGTTGTGCTTCTTCAGCAGAAAAACCGTTCAAAGTCAATTGTTCGATCTGTTCGATGTTCTTCCCCATCTGCTGGTCGCAACACATTGCTTTTTCGGTTGCACACAAACGCTTGAACCGTTTATCCCGTTCGCTCGGAATGCAGACGAGAAACCCCTTGGATTCCAACCGCGCGATCAATCCCGCTACCGTTGCATGGGACAACTCAAAATGACTTTCAATATCCTTTTGATATATGTCACGGTCTGCATTGCGGATGATGTAATGCAAAACAAACATCTGCGCCGATGTCAACTCCATTTCCTGCACACGCACATTGATTTTTTGATCGATGGCCGTGTGAATCGTGCGCAAAAGCGGCCCGATGGGCTTGGTGTCAGACATAGTTCACCTCACAAATTATGTTGCTTGCTACATATTAACATAAGTCACATGATGACACAATATGGAATAGTCAACAACAATGGCAAATGCCGCCAAACACCTTTTGTATAATTTGATAAAGCAAGAAAACGGTTCGCCGTATGCCTGCGGCGACCGTTTTCGATTCGTCCATCTCCGAGCACGTGAAGCGTGCGTTCGGAGGGACATAAAATCTTTTTTGCTTTGCAGGAGGAATTTCCTGTAAAGCAAAAAAACGGGTGCACGAAACACCCGTAAAATATAAAAAATCAAATATCTTTTACCAACTCACGGTAGAACAATACGGCGTTGGTCATGGAATCAAAATTGACGTTCTCGTTTTTGTTGTGGAACGTGCCGATCTGCGCAAAGGTCATACGCACGGGACTCAGGCGAATGCAATGCTTGGCATATCCCACAAAATGTCTGGCATCGGTGTTGCCGGCAATGGGATACGGCACTGCGATCAATTCCCCGTATACTCGGTTTGCAACGGCTGCGACCTGTTTGAATCCGTCACCGTCCAAAGGTTCAACTCCGTCTGCGATTCGGCGGCTGATCTCAGTTACCTTGATGTGATTCTCCTCTGCATAAGCCTTAAACCGATCCAGTGCCTTATTTAAGTCGTCACACTGATTGACCGACACAACGGCCACTGCGGCAGCCGTACCTGCCTTCACGTTTTCAATTGCCGCCGAATTGGCAGGAACAAACGAAACGCAAGGGCCGAATATGGAACTGAAACCGGGCAAAAGTTTGGTGAGCATCGCGATCAGCGGTTTTTCAACACGGTCAACACGGGCAATCATTTTTTGCATCGCATCAGGCAAATGCGGCGCAACACGGTTGAGCAATTCCCGCAATTCGGGAGTAAGTTGCTGTTTGCCGAGCGAAGGAGCTTTTTGAGTGACAAATTTGGAAAGATTTGTCAATGCACTGCAGCCTTGTCCCGCCTGCGCTTCGATCAGAAAACGCACGGAAGAACGCTCGGAAATGCCGATTGCCAGAAGATCTTTTTTGAGCATCGGCAACGGACTTTCAAGCACAGCACCGCCCTCATCAATCACAAGACCGACGCTGACAGAATGCTCTTTGAGCCACTTTACGGCATTCGGCGCACCGTCTCCCGCCACTTCTTCGGAAAAAGAAGACAGGATATACACATCATTTGCGGGCACACATTCTTCCGCAAGCAGACTTTCAACCGCTTCCAATATGGCACAGAAAGAACTTTTTGTATCAACAGCACCTCTGCCCCAGATCTTACCTTCCGCAATGACACCTTCAAACGGCGGATAACGCCAATCGTCATCTGCGGGAACCACATCGGAATGGGACATCATCACCAACGCATCCTCTGCTTTTTTGCCTTTCCATTTCAAAAAAATGCAACCGTCAACGCCGAGATCTTCACAGCGGGAAAAAACAAGCGGATATCGCTCTTTTATATAATTGAGATAATCAACAAAAGTCTGCTCGTCACAATAGCCTGCAAAAGACACCGTAGCGCAACGGATCATTTCCGACAAAGACCGTGCATACCGTGCAGGATCGGGACGAAAAACAGAGTTTGTATCGGCCATAAAACCGTCTCCTTTTATCTTTTTGAAAATCTTAACAAAAGTTGAGGCAAAAGTCAACAAAATACGTCAAAAAAAGGCTGTCATATTGGTGCAATAAATAAAATGTAAAAAAAAGCAGAAACAAGTCTTGCAACAAAGCGCATTTGTGTGTAAAATATACTTATTATGATTGAGGAGGTTATTCCCATGCCCGAATACACCGATAATTTAGAAACCATACCTGTAGGTTCGCTCGGCATTATTGCAACCCCCGGTTGTGAAGAACTTGCAAAAAAAATCGACTCTTACCTTGTTTCATGGCGCGACAAGCGCGAAAGCGAACACACCGGCAGCCTTGCTTTTGCAGGCTACAAACGCGACACCTTTTTGATCAACTGTGATTTCAGCCGTTTCGGTTCCGGTGAAGGCAAAGCAACCATTCACGAAACCGTTCGCGGCGGTGACCTCTTCATTATCTGCGACGTATTCAATTACGGAATTGAGTATGACATTGCAGGCCACAAAGTTTTCATGAGCCCCGACGATCATTTTGCAAACCTCAAGCGTGTCATCGGAGCCACCGCAGGCAAGGCAAGACGCATCACCGTTATCATGCCCATGCTGTATGAAGGCAGACAGCACAAGCGCGTTGCCCGTGAATCTTTGGACTGCGCCATTGCATTGCAGGAACTTGTAAATCTCGGCGTTGACAATATCATCACCTTTGACGCACACGATCCCAGAGTGCAGAACGCCATTCCCATGAAGGGATTTGAAAACGTATACACCACCTACCAGATGATCAAAGCCATGGTCAACAACATTGACGATTTCAAGATCGACAAAGACAATCTCATGATCATCTCCCCCGATGAAGGCGGCACCAACAGAGCCATCTACTACTCCTCCGTGCTCGGTCTTGATCTCGGTATGTTCTACAAAAGACGTGACTATTCCCGCGTTGTCAACGGCAGAAACCCCATCATCGCCCATGAATTCCTCGGCAGTAACGTCGCAAACCGCGATATGATCGTTGTGGACGATATGATCTCCTCGGGTGAATCCATGCTTGACGTTGCAAAGCAACTCAAGGCCATGCACGCACGCCGCATTTTCCTGTGCTCCGCATTCGGTCTGTTCTGCAACGGTCTGGACAAGTTTGACAAGGCTTTTGAAGACGGTCTCATTGACCGCGTATTCACCACCAACCTTGTTTACCGCACCCCCGAATTGCTTGAACGCAAGTGGTTCTGCGAAGTGGATATGTCCAAGTATATCTCTCTGATTATCGATGCCCTCAATCACGATATGTCCATCAGCAAACTCCTCAATCATGCCGGCAGAATCCGTCCGTTCCTTGAAAGCCACGGCTATCACATTGAGATCAAATCCGAATAACCTTTCATATTCCAGAGGCAGACCGTTCGCGACTGCCTCTTTTTTTGAGGTGAAGAAAAAATGAAAAAACTTTCTTTGGTCAATACAAAACAGGGTTCCGCATCCGTACACCGTTTTTCAAACGGCAACACCCTGCCGCTGATGCAACTTCCCTTCGGCATGGTCAGTTTTTGTCCGCAGACGGACGAACACCTGCGTTGGTACTATCATCCGACACACCGCTGTTTACAGGGCATCCGCATCACACATCAGCCCAGCCCGTGGATCGGAGATCACGGTGCGGTCTGCATCATGCCGCAAAAAGGCAGGCCCGTGTCGGATCCGGAAGACCGTTGGTCGGGTTTTCGCCCGGAAGATGCCGTTTTACAACCGCATTATATGAAAATGCGTCTTTTGCGATACAGATGTACGCTTGAACTGACGCCCACGTTGCGCGGTGCGGCCGTGCGCCTTAACTTTGATGATGAACAGGATAATTTTCTCTCTTTCCTGTCGGTCAAAGATCGCTGTTTTTTCAGTTTCGATGCGCAGAACAACATTCTTTCAGGGTGGACGCAGCAGAGTTGTTCGGGTGAAGCGGTCGATTTCAAACAGTATTTCGTCGTTCGTTTCCAAGAGGATTGCATTGATACAGCCGGCACAATGATCTCCGAAAACGGCAAAACCGTACCGGGTTGCGCAGTGGACGGTGAAAACACGGCCATCCACATCAAAATCAAAGGCACAAGCGTACAGGCAACTTTGGCCGTTTCCTACATCGGTTATGATTATGCACTGAGAAGCATTGAAAACGAACTGCTCGGTAAATCCTTTGAACAGATCAAACTAGAAGCTGAGAATCTTTGGGAAGAACGTCTGGCAACGGTTGAGATTGAAGCCAAAGACGACAAACAGAACCGTACGTTCTACTCATGTTTATACAGAGCCTTTTTGTATCCGCACCGCTGTGACGAGGTGAATGCAGAAGGCAAGACCGTTCATTACTGTCCGCATGACGG
Source organism: Clostridia bacterium (assembly GCA_017396895.1). GTDB lineage: Bacteria > Bacillota > Clostridia > Oscillospirales > Acutalibacteraceae > RUG806. Next base: position 17,177 of record JAFQKN010000026.1, on the reverse strand, counting down.
CAAAGTACGCGAAGGTGTGCGTTACACGGACAACGGATTTTGGGACACTTTCCGCACTTGTTATCCGTTTTATTCATTGGTCTGCCCCGATGAATACGCCGAAATGTGCCGCAGTTTTCTGCGTGACTACGATGAATGCGGTTGGTTGCCGCGTTGGATCGCTCCCGGTGAAGTGGGATGTATGCCCTTAACGCTCATTGATGCCGTGCTTGCCGATGCCGCAGTGAAAGGCATTCTCACTGAAGATGAAATGCGTGCGTGCATGAATGCCATGATAAAACACGCAACCACCGATGCCCCCGAAAGCAGATTCGGCAGAAACGGTGCAGAGAGTTACTGCAAACTCGGTTACGTGCCTTACAATGAGCAAAAAGAAAGCGTCAATCTGACTTTGGATGCCGCATACGGGGATTTCTGCATCGCACAGATCGCTCAATTGCTCGGAGAAACGGAAATTGAAGCAGAATACAGACAAAGAGCCTTGAATTACAAAAACCTTTTTGATGCACAAACGGGATTTATGCGCGCAAGACACGCCGACGGTCATTTCAGAGACGGCTTCTCCCCCATCAAATGGGGTTTGGATTACACCGAAGGCTGTGCATGGCAGAGCACATTTGCCGTTCAGCACGATCCGCAAGGCTTTGCGGAACTGTTCGGCGGCACGCAGGGAGTGATCGCAAAACTGGATGCCCTTTTCAGCGAACCGCCGCACTACATTGACAATGCATACGGTTGCGAAATTCACGAAATGACGGAAATGGCCGCTGCAGACTACGGTCAGTGCGCGATCTCCAATCAACCGTCTTTCCACTTCCCGTATTTTTACACGCTGTACGGTCAGCCCGAAAAAACGCATTACTGGGTGCAAAGAATGTGCGAAGAAGCCTTTTCCTACGCCGATGACGGATTCCCGGGTGATGAAGACAACGGCTCCATGGCACTTTGGTACATTTTCGGTTGTCTGGGCCTGTATCCGTTCTGCCCCGGTAAAGCGGAATACGTTAAAACCCGGCAGTTGGTAAAAAGTGCGAAGATAAACGGCAAAGTCTTTGATCCCGAAAACTTCGGCACGGTCATTGCACATAAAGACGTAATCTGACATAATATTGCAAATCAATTGCACATAAAATGCACATAATAGTATTGACACATGCAACAATATGTGATACAATAACAACAGGAGGTATTTTTATGAGCAATGTTAACGTAACCATCCGTATGGATGAAAACTTGAAGAAACAGGCCGATTTGCTGTTTAATGAACTCGGTCTCTCCTTATCAACGGCATTCAATATTTTTGTCCGCCAGGCAATCCGTGAGCAATCTATTCCGTTTGTAATTGCAAACCGACAGCCGAATGCTGAAACAATTGCTGCCATTGCGGAAGTTCAAAAAATGAAAGAAGATCCGTCTCTCGGAAAAACCTACAGCGATGTGAGCAGCATGATGGAAGATATTTTATCATGAAATATACGATCAGAACGACTACTCAATTCAAAAAAGACTTAAAAACCATGCAAAAACGCGGTTATGATCTTCATTTATTAACTGAAATCATTGAACTGCTTGCAAACGGCCAACAACTTCCTGCAAAAAACCGAGACCATTCCCTGTCAGGAAACTTTGTCGGTTGCAGGGAATGTCATATCACGCCGGATTGGTTGCTCATTTACGAAATAACAGAAAAAGAGTTGTTTCTCTATCTTACAAGAACCGGAACGCCCAGTGATCTGTTCCGATAAAGTTTTAATGCGGACAAATTTGCTGTCTGCATTATTTTTTTGAACCTTTCGGGTATTTTTTCCGTCTTAATAGTTGAAAGCGCGTTTTCAATCTGAAAAAAAGGAGGTGGTCGGTTGGATACTTTTGAATCCTTGCTTATTGCAAATCTGACCGCATTGGAACGTTTTGTGCACTTTCGCATCCGCAACAGTTTTGATGCACAGGACATCGTACAGGACACCTGTCTTTCAGCACAGAAAAACTTTGATAATCTCAAAAACAAAAGTGCATTCAAAGGATGGTTATTACACATTGCCGTAAACAAATGCAATGATTACTACAATAAGATAAAGGCAGATGCACGGTGTCAACAGGCAATCCGAACGGAACTTGCGTGGCTGTCGCCGCCGTCGGATCGGAAAATGAAAGAAGCCGTCGGTGAAACAATTGCAAAACTCGGTGAAAAAGACCGTGAAATCCTTTTTCTGTATTTCTTTCGGGATCTTTCCCATGAGGAAATTGCACAACGGTTATGCATTCCCATCGGCACGGTCAAAAGCAGACTTCATTATGCAAAAAAGAATTTCAAAGCCCTGTATCCGTATCACTTCCGCACGAAAGGAGAAAAAACAATGAAAAAACTGCCTGCGGTCTTACCGTCTTATACAATTACAAAAACAGATGCGCCGCCTTTCAGTGTGCGCTGTGAGGAACTGCGCGGCTTCTGCATCCTTTTGCATCTCAATGCACAGACAACGTGGGGATGCTATGAGCAACCGACACGAAAACTCACACAATACACCCTTGCAAAAGTGACACAAAAAGCGGAAATACACGGCATTGAGGGGCTGGAGATCGAAGCGTTTGAACACATACCCGTTGCACACGGCAAGGAAACGGTCACACAGCGTCAATATGTCGCGCAACTGACCGACTCACATTGCAGATATCTCGCAGAAAGCCACGTTGAGAACGGTGTCAAACGGCTGTTTACGTTTCTCGATAACGACATTTTTGACATCAACTGGGGGCTCGGTGAAAACAACTGCGGTTTTGAAACAGATATGACTGCAAAAGGTCTCATACAAAAAGATGGATCCTCTCTCACAACGCAGGAACCCAATGAAGTGACCGACCTTGTCGGCAGATACGAAGTTTCGGTATGCGGAAAAACTTTCGACACCGTATGCGCGGTCAACATCGGACATTACGGCGGAAAAATACTGATCGAACAATATCTTGACCAAAACGGAAGAACCGTTCTGTGGAGAAGATTCAACCGCAACGATTGGGCATTTCACCGCTACGGAAAACTGTGGACGGAACTATTGCCCGATAGTGAAAAACTGACCGTCAACGGTGAAACATACGTACATTGGTACGATTGCATCACCGACTATATTCTATAAAAAAACAAAGACAGCAGTTCTTCAGTGAGACTGCTGTCTATTTGCATTATGAGATAATATTTACACCGTCTGCACGGCTTTCTTTTTTTCGGGCAGTTGCGAAACGATGATGGCAACGAACATCAAAGCACAGCCGATCACTTCGCGAACGGTCATTGTCTCATGCAGAATGATTGCCGAGGAGATCGCCCCGAACACCGATTCCATAGACAAAAGAATGGTTGCCACCGTAGCTTCGGTGTATTTCTGCCCGACGATCTGCAAGGTATAAGCAATGGCACTGCTGCAGATGCCCGCATACAAAATCGCACCGATGCACGCACGAATACCCGCAATGCTCGGCTCCTCAAGAATAAATGCACAGATCACGGTCAGCGTTCCTGCCACAAAGAACTGAATGCAGGACATCATAACAGGATCCACACGGTCAACATAGCGGTCAACCACCAGAATATGAACGGCGAACACAACCGAACAGGCAAGCGTCAGCACATCGCCTTTGTTGATTCCATGCGCCGCTTCGCCCATGCACAGCAAAAACATACCCAGCAACCCGACCGCACAGCACGGCCACAGGATCGCACGCACTTTTTTGCGCAAAAACACAAGTCCGAATACAGGCACAAACAGCATATAAAGAGAGGTGATGAAGGCAATTTTGCCTGCATCCGTATATTCAAAAGCAAGATTTTGCAGATTGGTCGCGCAAAACAGCACAAGTCCGCACAAAACACCTGCTTTCAGCAATATTCTATTATCTTCTTTCTTTTCTTCTTCGGTTTTGGGAACGGTAAGTTTCTTTTCGTTTTTACGGCGAAAAAACAGAGCAACGGGCAACACGCAAACCGCACCGATGATCGTGCGAACACCGTTGAACGTCAAAGGCCCGGCCTGCTCTGTGCCGACACTCTGGGCGACAAAGGCAATACCCCACAACAGTGCCGTAAGCAACAGCATCAAAGGGCCGAGAAATTTTGCTTTCATTTTCACATTGACCTCGTTTCAAAAAATGCAACGCGGGTATTGTAGCACATTCAAACAGAAAATGAAAGTATATTTTTTTCTTTTTTTTCAATTCAAAGCATCATTTTTCGCAGTTTCAGCAAAATGGCTTTTTCTTTTCTGGACACCTGCACCTGTGACATCCCCATTGCCTGTGCGGTAGCGGTTTGAGTATGCAATGCAAAATAGCGGTGCTCGATCAGTTCCCGTTCCCAATCCTCCAGTTGCGCCATCGCTTCACGAAGTGCAATGCGGTCGGTAATGGCTTCTTCCGGAGAATCCACGGGAATGTCTGTCTGCGATTCACCGTCTTCGCCTGCGGTCAACGATTGCACGGGCAAGGATGCACAGATCAGCAAAGATGCTTCCGACGTTTCCATTTTCGCCGTTTTTGCAACTTCTTCCACCGTAGGTTCTCTGCCGAGTTCAGCCGCCAAAGCATCTCGGATCTTCATCAGTTGCCGTGCTTTTTCTTTTGCGGCTCTGCCGACTTTGACCGCACCGCCGTCACGGAAAATGCGCTTGATCTCACCTAAAATAGCAGGTACGGCATAGGTGGAAAAAGCAAAACCGCGTTCGGCATCAAACCCGTTTGCCGCTTTGACGAGACCGACACAACCTGCCTGAAACAGATCTTCATACTCTACACCGCGTCCGCGGAAACGGTTGGCGCAGGAGTGCACAAGTCCGAGATTTTCTTCTATAAATTTTTCAGATACTGCCAATTTTATCGCTTCCCGAAAATTCGTTTTTCGATAACGACCGTCGTTCCCTGTCCCGTTTTGGAGCGTACACGCAAACAGTCGCAGAAACTTTCCATGACCGTAAAACCGAGTCCGCTGCGCTCACCGCCTGCCGACGTATACAAAGGCTCTCTGGCTTTTGCAACATCGGCTATGCCGCAACCGTTGTCTTTGATCCTGACCGACACGTAAACACCGTCCGTTATTCTGACCTGTATGTAGATTTTTCCGGGGTTCTCTTTATATGCATGGACGATGCAGTTGGTCACCGCTTCGCTCACGGCGGTTTTCAGATCACTGAGTTCCTCCACGGTCGGATCGAGTTGCGCAACGAATGCACCGACAGCGGCTCGGCAAAAACTTTCATTGATGCTTTTGGCATCCACCGTCATTTTCAATTCATTCAGACTTTTCATATTTTTAACACCTTCCGAATTCAACGATTTTTGCAAGTCCCGACATTTTCATCACACGCATATCCCGTTCATGCACATTCAGAATACGAACTTTACAGTTTTGCGCCTGTGCGGCACGGAATCTTCCCATAACAAGACCGATGCCCGAACTGTCCATAAAAGTCACAGCTGAAAAATCCAACACCAGTTCCTGCGGACAGTGTCCGATGAGCGCATCGTCAATGATCGGTCGTATTTTTGCCGCCGTATGATGATCGATCTCTCCTTCCAGAAACGCATAGAGACTTTTTCCCTGTGCAATAATCTTAACCGCCATTTTGCATTCCTCCGTTTTTCAGCAAGAACGGAACATTCCGTTCCTCGGTGCAAATATCATACTCCTTGCAGTGCAAAAATACTGTCGCTGTCTGTCGGCAACAAAAAAAATGCGAAAAACCCGTTAAAAGTTTTCCGCATTTTTTGTTTGCGATTCATTGGCTTTGATTATGCAGCCGGTTTGGTTTCTTCTTCTGCTCCGCCGAGACCACCAAAGAGGGACTTGAACATTTCAATGATAGAGTTGATGATACCGGTCAAAAATGCAAAAAAATCCTGTACTTCAGCAAGGACACCTGCATCCATTTCATTTTCACCTCCCGATACAAATTAAATGTCAAAACATTCCGGTTGCATTATATCACAGTCCTCTTTTCAGTGCAAGCATTTTGATAAAAAAAGAACTGTGTTCACAATTTCGGCATATTTACGTCATATTTTTTCTTTTCTTCTTGTAAACATCAACAATTTATGGTAACATGAAAAAAAACCATAGGAGTATCTCCATGTTCCATACGATTTTGTTTTTTATTTTGCTTCTTCTGCCGCCGCTTTTGGTTCTTTTTCTTTCCAAGAATAAAAAGACGCAGTTGTTTTTCATTTTTCTCAGCCTGGTTTTGCTCATTGCGGAACTTTTCGTTTTCAATTTCGAATCATGGGAAACGCTCGGCAACCGTTACGAAGAAAAGCAAGTAGTTTTGGATGATTGCCAAACACAACTTTTCACCGCATCGCAAAACGGCACATACACCGCGCAAGGTCCCGGCACAGCCGTAATTACAGTAACGCAGATCGGTCAGCCTGTTGCCAATGTGCATTTTGACATGAGCGCAAAGGCCGACGATGCAAGGATCACGGCTTTTGCAGACGTTTCCGACAGCACAAACCAAGCCTTGCGATACAACTGTGCTTCACAGGAACTGATCCCCGACTACGAAGATTCTGCCTATATGCCGCTTCGACTTTCGGGGAATGCGCAAAATATCCGCATTCGTTTTGATTTGGAAGAAAATGAAAGCATACAATTGTACGGTCTGACGTTCAATCGTGCAAAACCGGTGCAGTTTTCTGCCTTGCGTACTTGCATTTTGCTGTGTTGCGGCTTGTTTTTGTATGCATTTGCAACAAGTTCACTTTTGAAAGAACCGATCGGAAAAAGGAAAAAAGAAAATCAGTTCATAACTTTCGGCATTACAACCGTCTTGCTCGGCATTGCGGTTGTCATGGTCGGTTGCTACGGGTTCGCGCCGTGGAATGCAACGGTCGGCAATCAGATCACACAATCCATTGTGGATGCTTTGCGCAACGGACAGGTGGAACTGCTTCAAAAACCGAGTGAAGCACTGTTGGCATTGGAAAACCCGTACGACTGGAGTTTGCGTCGGGAAGCGGGTGTGTCGTATTTATGGGATCACTGCCTGTATGACGGCAATTACTACTCCTATTACGGCATCGCACCCGTTTTGCTTCTGTTTTTGCCTTACAATCTGCTTACGGGATTCTATTTTCCGACACCGCAGGCGGTCTTGCTGTTCAGCATGGTCGGGATCGTATTTTTGAGTTTACTGTGGACGGCTTTTGTCGAAAAGTTTTTCCCGACATTGCCGACAAGAGTATCTGTTCTCGGACTTTTAACGGTACAGTTTGCAAGCGGTGTATGGTTCTGCCTGTGCTCACCGTTATTCTATGAGATCGCGCAGAGCAGTGCATTCATGTTCACGGTCGCGGGTGCCTATTTCCTGCTTCGCGCGAACCTCGTCGCAGACGGCAGGATCAGAATTCCGTTTGTCGGTGCAGGAACGGCCTGCCTTGCCTTGGCTGTGCTTTGCCGTCCGACAACGGCAGTGTATTGCGTGGTTGCACTGCTGTTCCTGTTCATGGGATTGCGCAAATTGATAAAAGCAAAGGAATCGACCAAAAGAACGGTGCTGTATTGCATGAATGCTACCGTGTTCTTCGCCCTGTTCGGCGGCATTCAAATGGTTTACAATTATCTTCGCTTCGATTCATTCCTTGATTTCGGCATTCAGTATTCACTGACCATCAACGATTTTACGCAATCACAGTTTCATCCGCGTTTTGTGAGCATCGGCATTTATAATTACATATGCAACACCCCCACGTTCAGCCCTGCATTCCCCTTTTTCGGCAATCATTTTGAGGAACTGCAACCCAACGGCTATTATTTTATTGCAAACAAGTATGCAATCGGTCTTATTTACCGTGCATTGCCCTGTCTTGCCTTGTTTGCCGCACCGTCCGCATGGAAAAAGTGCAAAAACAAAAATCAAAAATACGCTGCCGCCCTGCTCATCGGTGCATTGAGCATCGCCGCACCGTTTGCGGTTCTGTTTTCCATCTGGGAAAGCGGTTACGGCGCACGGTATTGCATGGACTTCACGTGGGAAATTCTGTTCGGCGCATTCTTCATTGCTTTTTATCTGTACACAAACAGCAATAATGACGGCTTGAAAAAATGGGCAGACCGTTTATTGCTCGGCAGTACGGCATTGAGTTTTTTGATCTGCCTTGCACAGAATTGGCAGTTCCTGTCGGCTTCCCTGCGCGATGCTGACGTTATTCGTCAGTTTGCGATCATTGAAAGCGTTATGAACTTCTGGATGTAAGAAAGGAAGGAAAAAATGGACATATTGAAACTGTTTCTTGTGATCCCCTGTTATAATGAAGAAGAAGTGTTGCCCATTACGGCCGGAAAACTGCAGGAAAAAATGCAGGCTCTGATCGACGCCCATAAGATATCATCCGACAGCAGGATCGTACTTGTAAACGACGGCAGCAAGGACAAGACGTGGGAGATCATCTGCGAATTGCACAAAAAGAACCCCCTGTTCCGTGGCATAAAACTTGCACACAACAAGGGGCATCAGAATGCATTATTGGCAGGTATGATGACCGTTCGCGAAGAATGCGATGCGATCATTTCCATGGATGCTGACCTGCAGGACGACATCCATGCGGTGGATGCAATGATCGAACATTGCTATGACGGTTGTGACATCGTGTACGGTGTGCGCAGTGACCGCACGACCGATACAGCATTCAAACGCGGTACGGCACAGGGCTTTTACAAGTTCATGAAATGGTTGGGCGTGGATATCGTAAACGATCATGCCGACTACCGTTTAATGACAAGACGCGCACTGGATGCGCTGGCTGAATACAAAGAAGTAAACCTGTTTTTGCGCGGTCTTGTGCCCATGCTCGGCTTCAAAACAGCACAAGTGCCCTATGAACGCGGTGAACGTGCGGCAGGCGAATCGAAATATCCGCTGAAAAAAATGCTTGCCTTCGCCGCAGAGGGCATCACCTCCATGTCCGTCCGCCCCATCCGTTTTGTCACGGTGCTCGGATTTTTGATATTTGCCGTCAGCATTCTGATGCTTTTGTATTCCCTCATCCGTCACTGGACAGGTGCCACCGTCACAGGTTGGACATCCACGGTGGTGTCGATCTGGGCCATCGGCGGATTGCAATTGCTGGCCATCGGCGTGATCGGTGAATACATCGGCAAAATTTATCTTGAAACCAAAGAAAGACCGAAATATATCATAGAAGAATACTTAAAGTAATAAAAACAAGACGGTATCTCCTGCAAACACAAGGGATACCGTCTTTCACTTTGTTTTATTTCTGATAGATCTTTACATAATCCACAATGAACGCAGTGTGATAGGTTTCTTTGTCGAGTTCGGCAAGCACATCCGCATTGGGAATGCAAAGGTTGATGATAACATCCTCCTCCACCTGAGAAACACCGTTGCCGAAGGTGGAACGGGTGGTTTCAACACCGTTGACATAGAAAATATATTCATCTTCCGTCCATTCCAGACCGTAGGTATTGTATTCTTCGCAAACATTTTTGCCTTTGAAACAACCGAGCAAACGGGACTGGAAGCCCTCCTGCACACCGTCCACACCTGCACAGTGAATGGCATTGGTGATGTAATTGTTGAATTTGCTTTCGTATTTGGATTCCATGATGTCAAGCTCGGCACCGCCGACACCGCCTTGGGAATACTGCGCTTCATACGGATGGGAAGCCTGAATCCAGAATGCACTCCACATACCGGGATCGGCATTGCAGATGCAACGGCATTCAAAATAGCCCTGCTTGTAGCGTTCATTCAGAATGACCTGCGCACTGTACCAACCGGGACCGAATTTGCCGTCTTCGAGATATTCACCCGTAATCACAAGATTGCCGTTTTCAACTTTGATCTGGCTTGCGGCGTCGAAACCGCCGCGCGTGGGACCTTCACGGCGCACACGCATTTTGGTCGGATCCAAGGCATCGCCGTCAAATTCTTCTTCAAACACCAGTTCATATCCCGTCAGATCCAGTTCCTGTCCGATGGGTGTCAGCGGTGTATCAAAAATGACACAACCGAGGGCTTCCGCGATCACAAGACCGAGAATTGCGATTCTTTTCACATTTCCGTCAAGAATTTCACGGATCACACGCAGAATTCTGCGCAAAGCATCTTCCTGTCTGAAAGCCAGAGGATTCATAGAAAACATCTCCTTTTATTCTTTTTTTTAATATAACACACTGCGGGAATACTTGTCAACAAGAAAACGGCTTCGCCGTATGCCTGCGCCGACCGTTTTCGATTCGTCCATCGCCGAGCACGTGAATCGTGCGTTCGGAGGGACATACAATATTTTTGCTTTATGGAAACGCAGTTTCCTATAAAGCAAGAAAACGGCTTCGCCGTATGCCTGCGGCGACCGTTTTCGATTCGTCGCACGCCTAAGGGAAATCCCATTTCCCGTTCGGCGGGACATAAAATCTTTTTTGCTTTGCAGGAGAAATTTCCTGTAAAGCAAAAAAAGAAAGCCGTTGAACACTGCACAAAAGCAAAAATGCAACGACTTGCTTCTATTCAGTTTTTCAGATCATCAATTCGCAGATCAACGCACTCAACTGTGCAGGATTCTCGACCGTCATACCGCCGATGAGTCTTGCCTGCGCATTCAGAAGTTTTGCGTATTTATCGAGCATATCACGATCATTTGCAAACAGGTCAACAAGTTTCTGTGCAATGGGGTGGTTTGCATTGATTTCGAGCACAAGAGAAGCCTTGACATCCGCAGCTCCCGGCATGGAACGCAACACTCTTTCCATTTCGGAAGAAAGACCGCCCTCACTGACAAGGCACACGGGATGCTCACCGAGGTTTTCCGTAAAGCGCACTGCCGTCACGGCATCACCGAGACTTTCACACATAAAGTCAAGAAGATCTTTGTTTTCTTCGTTCTTCGCTTTGACGCTTTCTTTTTCTTCTTCCGTGCCGAAATCCGCATCCTCTGCGCAGATGTTCACAAAGGCTTTTCCGTCCTGTGCACCGAGCATCTGAATGGCAAATTCATCCACGTAATCGGTAAAATACAACAGTTCGTAGCCCTTTGCCTTGACGGCGTCTGCCTGCGGAAGCATATTGATCTTATCGACCGTTTCGCCTGCGGCATAATAGATGGCTTTCTGATCTTCGGGCATACGGGAAATGTATTCTTCCACCGTTACGTACTTTTCTTCAAACGAGGACTTGAACAGAAGAAGATCGGCAACGGCATCCTTGTCGCGGCCGTAGTTGCTGTAAACACCGAATTTAAGTTGGGTTCCGAATGCTTCAAAGAATTTTTCGTAGGTTTCACGGTCATTCGAGAGCATTCTGGACAGTTCGGATTTGATCTTCTTTTCAACCGTTTTTGCAATCAGGCGAAGTTGATAGTCGTGCTGTAAGGTTTCGCGGGAAATGTTCAGGGAAAGGTCTTCGCTGTCCACAAGACCTTTGACAAAACTGAAATAATCGGGCAACAGATCGGCACATTTTTCGGTGATGAGCACACCCTTGGAATACAGTGCAAGTCCCTTTTCAAAGTCTTTGGAATAATAGTCAAACGGTGCGTGTGCGGGCACAAACAGCAAGGAGCTGTAGGTTGCCTGCCCTTCGGTTTTGGAATGAATGACTTTCAGCGGATCCTCATAATCAAAGAATTTTTCTTTGTAGAAATGATTGTATTCTTCCGCCGTCACTTCGCTTTTGTTCTTCTTCCACAACGGAATCATGCTGTTGAGCGTGCGGTCTTCCGTCACGTCTTCATACTCATCTTCCGTACCTTCCACCTTTTTGGACGTGGTAAACAGCATTTTAATGGGATAACGGATATAATCGGAATACTTTTTGACAAGGGAAGAAAGACGGTAAGAATCAAGAAATTCAGCATACGTTTCTTCTTCGGTATCCGCTTTGATATGCAGAATAATATCCGTACCGACATTTGCTTTCTCACAGGCTTCGATCGTATATCCGTCTGCACCGTCGGATTCCCAACGGTTTGCATTTTCCTCACCGAAAGCACGGCTGATAACGGTTACATGATCGGCAACCATAAAAGCGGAATAAAAACCGACACCGAACTGACCGATCACGTCAATTTCTTCATTCTGTTCATTGTTGTTCTTAAAATCAAGCGAACCGCTTTTGGCGATGGTGCCGAGGTTGTTTTCCAGTTCCTGTGCGGTCATGCCGATGCCGTTGTCGCTGACGGTCAGCAGACGGTGTTCGGCATCCACGGTCAGACGAATGCAGAAATCACCGCGATTCAAACCGATGCTGTCATCGGTAAGCGAACGGAAATAGAGTTTATCCACCGCATCGCTGGCATTGGAGATCAATTCACGCAAAAAGATCTCTTTGTGCGTATAAATGGAATGGATCATCATATCCAGCAATTTTTTGGATTCTGCTTTGAATTGTTTTTTACGCATGGGGGCTCCTCTTTTCAAAATATGTTTTGCAATATTTTACCCCTATTTTTTAAACTTGTCAATAACTATGGACGTTTTTCCGATTTGCATTACTTTTTCACACAGCAAAAACAGACTCAAAAGATTGGGAAAAGCAAGCAGGGCATTCATCATGTCCGAAATATGCCATACGGTCGAAAAAGACATTCGACTCCCCAGGCAAACAACCGCACAAAACAGGATACAAAACGGAATATCTCCCCTTTTCCCAAACACAAAATGCGAACTTTCGCGGCCGAAAAACGACCACCCGATCAGCGTTGACACCGCAAACAAGCTCAGTGCAACCGCAACAATGCGTCCTGCGGCATTGCCGAACAAGGATTGCAAAGCATACACAAACATCTGCGTCGGCGGCACAGACGATGCCTGCGGAACACACAGCACGCAAACAGCCGTCAGCGAACACATCAGCACCGTGTCAAAAAACACTTCCGCCATACTGCGAAGCCCCTGTTCATGCGGCGTTCCCCCCTCTGCCGCCGCATGAACGGCGACCGATGTTCCCAAGCCTGCTTCGTTTGAAAAAATGCCGCGTCGGAAGCCGGTTATTACCCCCTGCCGCAACACGTTCGCGGAAAAACCGCCTCCGATGCTTTGAAAACCGAAAGCCCCGTGCAGAATATCACGGCAAACCCCGGGGATCTGCTGATACTGTTTTACAATGACCGCAAAACAGGCAATGAAAAACACAATGCAACTGAAAGGAACCAACCGTTCTGCTGTTTTTGCAACCGCTGTGCGTCCTTTATACAGCAAAAAAGAGAGCAAAAAAGCACAGAGAACACCCGTTAACAGCATCGGAACTCCGAATGCATCATGCAAAGCAGCAGCCGCCGTGTTGATCTGCACGGCATTGCCCATGCCGAGAGCCGCACCGACGGTCAGAAAGGCATACATTTTTCCCATTCTGCGGGCATTCGTTTGCCCTATGAGGTCTTGCAAACCGTTTTGCATGGTATACATTGCTCCGCCGCGCACAATTCCGTCTGCATCGGTCTGCCGATACAAAACACCGAGTGCATTTTCCGCATAAGCCGTGGCTTCTCCGAAAAACGCGCTGACACACATCCAGAATACAGCCCCCGGGCCGCCTGCCGACAGCGCGGCACATACACCGACAATATTCCCCGTTCCGATGCTTGCCGCCAACGCCGTACACATGGATTGAAAAGGAGAAACTTGACCGCGAGAACCGTTTTTTTCTCTGCCTGTAACGGTTCGGATCATTTCACCGACTCCGCGAATCTGCAAAAAACGCAACAAAACCGTAAAAAACAATCCGCAACCGACAAACACAAACATCGTGGGCATTCCCCACAAAGCGGCGGCAATTCTTTGTGTCACCGTTCATCACCTCGTCCAAGTATATGCAAAAGAAAAAGCAAACATGAAAAAGCAAAACCCTCCGCCGCAAAAGCAACGAAGGATTCTGCCGCACGGAAAGGCATGAACCGTACGGATATGAGAGAGGAGAAAGGAGTGGTCATAAAACGACAAGAAAACGGCTTCGCCGTATACCTACGGCGACCGTTTTCGATTCGTCGCACGCCTAAGGGAAATCCCATTTCCCATTCGGCGGGACATAAAATCTTTTTTGCTTTGCAGGAGGAATTTCCTGTAAAGCAAAAAATAACGGCAACAATTTCTCATTGTTGCCGTTATTTTACGATTGGTTTCTTAAAAATTTCTTTAAGAGAATATATTATTTACAATATTTCCGCTATTTCAGTCTTCAATGGCGGCTTTACGCGTATTGACTTCATAGAAGAAAGATGCAGGGAATTTTTCTTCACGGTTGTAGGTGTAAACACCGTTCTGCTCCTGTTCGACATCGGTCAACTGTGTATAGCAGAAGCCCATGATCTTTTCGTTGTCAAGCAGAATGTCGGTAAGCCCTTTGTAACGCGCCATATATTCTTCTTGTGTCTGCGGAGCATTGCCGTAGCCCCATGCGTTGTCGCCTTTGTCCACCATACTCCAGCGGATGCCGCCGTATTCACTGACGAACACGGGCTGACCTTTTTTATAAGTCTGGCGGTGGTTGCAGTGATTCTTAAATTCATCCTTTGCAACAAGATCTTTGTAACTCTCTGCCAGTTTTGCAGGATCCTGTTCATAGTCATGCACATCGAAAATATCGGTAATAACGTGATAGTTGCCGCTGGTATCAATGCACGGTCTGGTGGGATCGGCGGCCTTGGTGGCAAGATAGGTCAGTTCCAGAATGCCGTCATACTGCTTGCACCCTTTGATGTCCCACGTTTCATTGAACGGACACCATCCGATGAGTGCAGGGTGATTGAAGTCACGATCGATCTCCGAAAGCCATTCGGGCAGGAAATGATAAATGCCTACCGGATCGGTATGATCGAGTCCCCAGTTGCCGTATTCGCCCCAAACCAGATAGCCTTCTTTGTCGCAGTGATACAAAAAGCGTTCCTCAAACACTTTCTGATGCAGTCTTGCGCCGTTGAAACCGCAGGCCATGGACAGTTGAATATCTCTGAGCAGTGCTTCATCCGAAGGCGCGGTATAAATGCCGTCGGGATAGAAGCCCTGATCGAGGATCAGACGTTGGTACACGCTCTTTTCATTCAACAGGAACTTAAAACCGTCCATGCGAACATTGCGCAGGCCGAAATAACTCTGCACACGGTCATCATTGTAAGTAAGCAAAAGATCATACAGTCTGCCCTTGCCTGCTTCCCAAAGATGAATCTCACTCACATCAAGACGCAACTGTTCACTGCCGCCGTTTGAAACAAGGCTTGCCTTGCCGACCTGTTTGCCTTCATACAAAGCAATTGCGGTCAGTTCACCCGCACCGACCAGATCGGCAACAATGTTCACAAATCCGTTTTTGGCATCGGGGAAATATTTAACCTTATCAATATAAGAAAACGGAACGAATTCAAGCCAAACCGTCTGCCAGATCCCCGTTGTGCGGGTGTAGTCGCAACCGTGGGAATAGTATTCTTCACTCTGTTTTCCGCGCGGGATCATCGGGCAACGGGTATCATCTTCACAATACACCGTAATCACATTTTCGCCGTCCGTGACAAATGCGGTAATATCAACACGAAAACTCACATAGCCGCCTTTATGTGTGCCTGCAAGTTCTCCGTTGACATACACAAAAGTCTTATAATCAGCCGCACCGATGTGCAAAAACACCTTTTTATTCTTCTGCTCAACGGGAACCGTTACTTTTTTCTGATACCATACACCGTACATAAAATCTTTGTTGCCGATGCCCGACAGTTCACTTTCGGGGCAAAAAGGCACGGTGATGGTCTGCGAAAAACAGGCATCGGGTGCAAAGAGTTTTCTTGCCTGTCCGCTTTGGCCGTTGTCAAGTTCAAAAGCCCAGTTGCCGTTGAGATTCATCCAATCGTTACGCTGAAACTGCGGCTTGGGATGTTCGGCTCTCGGTATATTCATAAAATATTTCCTCCCTGTCTTATACAATGCCGTTGTCCACGGCAAATTCAACAAATTCTGCAAATAAAGAGTTGCTCCATGCAAACCACGGTCTTGTGAAGCGATTCGGATCATCCGCACAAAAACCTTCGTGCATGAATCCCGTATCGGCATCCGTGCTTTCAAGCATAGCCAAAACCGCTTTCATTTCTTCTTTATCGCGGCTTGTAAGCCCCTGCATGGAAAGGGCAATATGCCAGATGTAATTCTCGGGTGTGTGGGGACTTCCGACACCTGCGGCGGCCTTGCCCCTGTAATAATACGGATTGTCCTCACTCAACACAAAGGCACGAGTGCGCACATACATCGGATCATCCGCACTGCAGTAACCGAGATACGGTTGGGAGATCAGATTCGGCACATTCGCATCATCGAACAGTTTGCGGTTCCCCATGCCGTCCGTTTCACAGCAATAAATCTTTCCGTATTTCGGATGATCGATCACGCCGTAGGTCTGAATGCCGTAATCGATCTCAATGCGAAGATCGCGGCATTCCGCTGCAAAATCGGCATCGTCGAGCACATCCGTAAAAACTTCCTCCAGATAACGCAGTACCACAACGGCAAACATATTCGACGGAATCAGATAGCCGAACGTGCACGCATCGTCACTCGGGCGGAATCCCGACCACGTCATGCCCGTAAAACTGACAGGCATTCCCATACCGTTGTTGTGAATGGTATCGTGATACGGACAATTCGTTCTTGAAAAGCGGTAGGGTGAATTTTCAAAATGCCGCTGTTCGGTACGCCACAATGCGACCGCTTTTTTGGCAGCCTGTGCAAAAGTTTCATCGAACACGGATGTATCCGCGCTGTTTTTCCAATATAAATAAGCAAGACGCATCGGATAACACAGCGAGTCGATCTCATATTTGCGTTCCCACACCCACGGATCGTTTTTAGGTACATCATCGGTATGACCGTGTCCGTTCGGGGCGGCATTGAACGCATTTGCATACGGATCGATGCAGATAAATTTCATCTGTGCCGCAATAACCGCTTTTATTATGCGTCGCATTTCTTCATCTTCCGCCGTCAGCGGCAGATAATGTGTCACCTGCGCGGTGGAATCACGAAGCCACATGGCAGGAATATCACCTGTGAGCACAAACAAGGAGCCATCCTCCTGTTCGGTGACCGTTGTTTCCAATGTATTCGGGCAACAATTGAGATACAGTTTCTGCAGTTTCGGACGGTGTGCAAGCTGTTCGGCATAACGGTTCATCCGATCCTGCAATGCTTTCGGGAT
>JAFQKN010000025.1 GCA_017396895.1 Clostridia bacterium | reverse complement strand
GCTTTTAAGAAAAGCTTGACCAAAACTTTTAATGGCTGACGACATCATAAAGTCACATATTAAATGAACCGCTAAATCATAATTTATCTTTTTTCCAACGTCCCGTAAAGAGCCGTTTTTTGTTTTGCAGTAAATAAAATTTACCACCAAAATCCAACTTGCAGTATGAAAATAAACGGCCGTATGTGTCACGCAAATGCACACATACGGCCTGTTTTTCTGTTTTTTCACTTTATTCGGCATTTGCACGATTGATAATCTGTTTGCCTTGCCGCCGTGCATATTCCGCAAATTGTGCGGCACCGCCCCATGTGTGCGTGACATAACAAACAACGATCTGCGCCTGTTGCACCATCCATCTGTTCCTCCACGATATCGCAAAGCGTTTGGGTACAGATTCAATTCCTTCCGGAAGCAATGTTTCTGCTTCTGAAAAATAATCATACTCCTGCTTTTTTGTCGGCATATACGCAAGCACAACCTCAAAAACGATATACGGATAAAACTGCTTCAGTTCCCGAAGAACAGCCAGAACCATTCTGTCAAAAGCTCCTTGATTGCCGACCATAAAACGAACGACACCCTCTTGCACGATCAGTTTTTCTATATTCTCTTTAATGATCGGGTAAACTGCCTGCGGTGTATCTTTATGCCCGAAGAACGCACAAACCATTTTTTACCTCCACATATTGCATTTGCAAAACAACAAATGCATATCAATGATATCAATTGCTTAATTTATTATACTTTTGCTCAAAATATTAGTCAAGTGCTTTCATACAAATACAGCATTGCATGAACAACAAAAGTATAATATATGCAGAAGTAGGTGATATGCATGAGCAGTGAAACTGCATTCAAAAATCGGGACAGATATATTCAATTGGGCATAGCCATTTCCACCCTGCGCAAAATGCGAGGTCTGTCGCAAGAACAATTGGCAGAGAAAGCCGGCGTCAGCCGTTCACACATCAGTTCCATTGAAGCTCCGGGCATTGCACGTCCGTTTTCGTTGGAAGTGTTTTTCAACATTGCCGATGCATTGGAAATTGATCCTGTGGATCTGCTCAAAGCATCGGTCTTTCCCGATAACATACTTCGGAAAGAATGATTTCCCTCACGAAAAAATCCAAATCAAATACAAAAAAACGGCCGTATGTGTCACGCAAATGCACACATACGGTCTGTTTTTTTGTATTCACTTCTTCAGAACTGCCACGTCAGATAAAACTGCGTGCCTTCACGATTGTATTTGATATCGGAAATGAGGATCTTGCGAAGACCGCCCTCAAAGGCATCCGCCATGGATTTTGTTTCCCAATCGAAGAAGATCACCATATCCAACTGTGTGGGGGCGGCCACGTCCAGAATGCGGAATCCCGTCAGCCACCAATGCTTTTCGGGGCCGCGTTCAAGGTAGGGCGTGTTGTTTTTGCTCAATTGAAACCCCATAAGTATCATGTCTTCGTCCGCCACCGCATCAAAATGCTTGAACGTAGAGTCGGAATAGCGGTAATAAACCCCGACTTCTCCGCCGACGGTCACACCGTACTGTCCTTTCCAGAGTTGCACCATCCATTCCCTGTCCTCATGGAAAAAACGTATGCGCTTGGTCTGGTAAAACATACCGAAACGGGAGGCACCCATGTCATACAGCGAATTAAACCCGAAGATACGCTGAATGGGATATTTTGTAGAGTAAAAAATATCCTGCTCGGCATCATAAGCAAAGCCGAAAAACTCGGCATAAGGGCCGATAAACTCCATCAGGTCCGACATCTGGGGATTCTGCTCAACCATTTCTTCCAGTTCTTCCTGCGTCAGCACCTGTCCGTTGGGCTCCTTGATTGTCATTGAATTCCAATCAATATCAAAATATTCCTCTTCGGTCACGACCTCCTGCGTGGGAGCCTGTGTCGGCCCGGGCAAAGTTGCGGGCGCGGTGATTGGCGTTTGTTGCACGCTCGGCTCGGTGTAAGGAATGGTAGACACGGGCGGTGCAAAAAGCGTATCCGGTTGCTGAACGTACTCCTGTGTCGGTCTCGGTGTCTGATCTATGATATCAATGGATATACAACCGCCGCAAAGCACAATGCAAAGCAATAAAAGCAACGCAATCAGTGTGCGCCCCGTTGTAGGTTTTGAAAAAAAGAACATTCTGTTCCCCTCCGCCGAAAATATATTTCATTATAGCACATAAAAACAGATTTGTCACGCATAACTTTTTTTACCTGTCGAAACAACCGTATAAACTGTTTTACCTGTCGAAACGATCGATCGGAATGAACTGCTTTGACGTCTTGCTTTTTTCTTACGATTGTGTTATTATAGTTTGGTTAAAGCGATAATAAAATGTTACATTCAAGGAGTTCCCTCATGAAAACTGATATCGTAATTGTCGGCGCAGGTCCTGCCGGTATATTCACAGCCATTGAAATGATCCGCAACGGTTGCAAAGATAAAATCGTTCTGATCGAAAAAGGCAGTCCCATCGAAAAAAGACACTGCCCCAAAGATAAAACAAAAAAATGCGTCAATTGCAAACCCAATTGCCACATCACGACCGGTTTTTCGGGTGCGGGCGCATTCTCCGACGGCAAACTGTCGCTCAGTTATGAGGTCGGCGGCGATCTGCCGAATCTGCTCGGTGAAAACTTTACACAGGAACTGATCGATTACACCGACTCCATCTATCTTGATTTCGGCGCAGACACCCACATTGAGGGTGTTTCCAATCCCGACGCCGTCAAGGCCATCCGTAAACGTGCCATCAAAGCAGGATTGAAGTTGGTGGACTGCCCCATCCGTCACCTCGGCACGGAAAAAGCACAGCAGTTGTATTACGATATTGAAAAATATCTGCAGGAAAACGGTGTTGAAATGTATTTTCAGCACGAATGCGTGACACTGATTCTGGACGATGAAAATGCGGTTTGCCACGGCGTGCGTGTATCGGACGGAAAACAGGAGTTTGACATTTTCGCAAAACATACCGTCATTGCCGCAGGCCGCAGAGGTGCGGACTGGCTCGAAAAGATCTGCGCCAGCCACAACATCGCACATCAGCCCGGCACGGTCGATATCGGTGTGCGCGTGGAAGTACGTAACGAAGTCATGGAAACGGTCAACGAAGTGCTGTATGAATCCAAACTCATCGGCTATCCGCAACCTTTCCGCAACAAAGTGCGCACGTTCTGCCAAAATCCCGGCGGATTTGTCAGCCAGGAAAACTACGACAACGGTCTGGCCGTCGTCAACGGCCACTCCTACAAAGAACGCAAGAGCCAGAACACCAACCTTGCCATTCTCTGCTCACACAATTTCTCGGTACCTTTTAATCAGCCCATTGAATATGCACAGAAAGTCGGCGAACTGACCAATATGCTCGCAAACGGGCACATTCTGGTACAGCGTTTCGGTGATATTCTCGACGGTAAGCGCACGTGGGAAAAAGAACTGTCCCATTCCAACGTCAAACCCACTCTGCCCGATGCGGTCGCAGGCGATATCACCGCCGCCATGCCCTACCGTTCCATGACCAATATTGTGAATTTTATTCACGCAATGGATGAAGTGGTGCCCGGATTTGCTTCGCACGAAACACTGCTGTATTCGCCTGAACTGAAATTCTATTCAAACCGCATCCGCATGGATAAACAACTCAACACATCCGTCACCGGATTGCACTGTCTGGGCGATTCCAGCGGTTGGACGAGAGGCCTGATGATGGCCTCTGCCATGGGCGTTCACATGGGCAGAATCCTGTCCGGTGTCACATCCGAATAAATACTGAACCAAGGAGTTTTTATCATGAAAAAAGCAATCGCAATTCTTCTTTCCCTGTTGACGATCCTCTGTTTGGCCGCCTGCACAAAAGAACCTGCAGAGCCCACACTTTCGCAGGACGAACTGATCGCACAGGCAAACGATGCCGCAAAAGAACTGCTCGCATTCAAACAGGAACTGGATCCCCAGTTGACCGTCGTCAATTCCGCCGACAACAACAGCAAGTTCTTTGACCTTGCGGGTATGCAGCAGGCAGGAGCCGCATTCACAACTCTGCTCAACGAACTCAACGGTGACACCTCCCTCATCACCGATGGTGAAACCGCCAAAGTCGCCGCCGAACAGGTGGCCGACATAGCCGAAAAGATCTACACCGCTGCCGGCAAATATTATGATCGGTTCACAGCCGCTTACCCCGATGCAACGCTTGCGAAAATGTACTGCCTGACTCTGTTTATGAACGGAGAACCGAGCAGTTTCTTTGCCGCGGATTACACCGATGCCCGGGGCAATGAAAAAACCGTCTATGCCATTTCTTCCTTCACCGCAGGCACGCCCGTGGACGTATTGGCATCCGTCACCGAAAACCTTTTCAAAGAAGATCCCGTTGCCAGCCGCAACGCCAAAAAGGACGGCAATTTCGACCTTGACACGGCCGCACTGATTGCCGACCGCACCGCAACCGAAACCGAAACAGAAATCGCAACCGAAGCCGCAACCGAAGCCGCAACTGAAGCCGCAACTGCAACTGCAACTGAAACTGCAACTGAAAACGGCACCGAAACTGCTACCGAAACTGCTACCGAAACTGCATAAAACAGCGCACACCAAGTATTCAATATTTTATGTTTTCCTTGTTTTATATGCAAAAATAAGTTTTTTTTGCAATCTTTGCGAGAAAAGACTTGATATCAGTCTTTGCGTGCTGTATAATATTAAAACGAATATTTTTATTTTAATATTTTAATTTGTTTTTATTAAGTATAATCTTAAAACAACGCTTGCCAAGCGGAAGATAGAAAGTGAACGATTGCCATGCTTGATAACAGAAGAAACATTCCATTCAGCCCACCTGACATCAGCGATCTTGAAATCGCCGAAGTCGTTGCAACCCTTCAATCCGGATGGATCACGACCGGACCGCGAACAAAGCAACTTGAAAAAAACATTGCTGAATGGATCGGCACTGAAAAGTGCGTTTGCCTGAATTCACAGACAGCCTGTGCGGAAATGGCTCTGCACGTTATGGGAATCGGTCCCGGCGACGAAGTTATCACCTGTGCATACACCTATACGGCCTCCGCGTCCGTCATTGCACACGTCGGCGCAAAGATCGTGCTCATCGACACACAACCGGACAGCCTTGAGATGGACTACGCAGCCTTGGAAGAAGCCGTCACCGAAAAAACCAAGGCCATTATTCCGATCGACATCGCAGGCATCCCCTGCGACTACGACAGACTGTTTGCCATTGCAGAAAAAAAGAAACATTTATTCAAGCCGAACAGTCCTTTGCAATCTGCATTGGGAAGAATCGCGATCATGGCAGACACCGCCCATGCATTCGGAGCCAGCCGCAACGGTAAAATGATCGGCTCGGTAGCAGATTTCTCAAGCTTCAGCTTCCATGCCGTCAAAAACTTCACCACAGCCGAAGGCGGCGCACTGACGTGGAACACCATCCCCGGCGTCAGCAATGAAGATATCTACAAGAAACTGCAATTGCTCAGCCTGCACGGTCAATCCAAAGACGCACTTGCAAAAACCAAACTCGGCTCATGGGAATATGACATCGTCGGCACGTATTATAAATGCAACATGACCGATGTCACAGCCGCAATCGGTCTCAAACAGTTTGAACGCTATCCCGGCCTGCTCGCACGCAGAAAACAGATCATAGAACGCTACGATGCGGCATTCAAACCCTTGGGCATCCGAGTGCTTCCCCATTACACCGATACATGGCAGTCGTCCGGACATTTGTATCTGACGCGCATTCCCGGCATCACCGATGAACAGCGCAACGAGATCATCGTAAAAATGGCAGAACGCGGCATCGCCTGCAATGTCCATTACAAACCCCTGCCGATGCATACGGCATATAAAAATCTCGGTTTCGATATCGCAGATTATCCCAACGCTTACAATCATTTTGTGAATGAGATCACCTTACCTCTGCACACCTGCCTGACAGATGAAGACGTGGAGTATGTGATCGAAAACTATGCAGAAATCGTGAAGGAGTACATTTGAGTGAAGATCATACCATGGGAACAACTTCCGGCGGAAATGCAAACCGAAGAAGTCAGAAAATATTATGACATTCTCAAAACAAAGAAAAACGAATTGATCCTTAAACGTGCCTTTGATGTTGTGGCCTCCGCTTGCGCACTTGTCGTGTTGTCACCTGTTTATTTGGTTTTGGCAATCGCGATCAAGGCAGATTCGCCCGGTCCTGTTTTCTACCGTCAGGAGCGTGTAACGCAGTACGGAAAGCGTTTTCGGATCCACAAATTCCGTTCCATGGTACAGAATGCCGACAAAGGTTCACAAGTCACCGTCAACAACGACAGCCGCATCACCCGCGTGGGCAAGATCATCCGCGATTGTCGTCTGGATGAGATCGCACAGCTCATTGATGTTGTACAGGGAAACGTCACTTTAGTCGGTGTGCGCCCGGAAGCTACCAAATATGTTGAACAGTACACCCCCGAAATGATGGCCACGCTGTTACTGCCCGCAGGCGTCACAAGCCTTGCAAGCATTTACTACAAGGACGAAGCCAAACTGCTTGACGGCGCAGAGGACCCCGACAAGGTCTACGTGGAAGAAATCCTGCCCGCAAAAATGTATTACAACCTCAAATCCATTGAACAGTTCAGTTTTTGGACTGACATAAAAACTATTTTCATGACAGCCTTTGCAATATTGGGAAAAGAATACAAAGGTGAACTCGAAGAAATTAAAATCACAGATTCTTCGGCACATTGCAGTGAGGACAATAATAATGACTGAAAAACTTGTATCCATTATCACGCCTACATATAACTGTGCAAAATTCATTGCAGAAACAATTGATTCCGTCCGTGCACAAACTTATCAAAACTGGGAAATGATCATCGTTGACGATTGCTCCCTCGACAACACGAAGGAGATCGTGGAGGAATACATAAAAACAGATCCCCGCATTCGCTACCACCTGTTGGAAAAGAATTCGGGTGCCGCCGTTGCAAGAACCACCGCCATGCAACTGGCAAATGGAGCCTACATGGCCTTCATTGACAGCGATGACCTGTGGACCCCCGAAAAACTGGAACGTCAGATCCAATGGATGGAAGAAAACGGTCATGCTTTCTCCTGCACCGCTTACGAGCAGATCGACGAAGACGGCAATTCACTGCACCGCGTCATCAAAACCGTCGAAAAGACAAACTACAACCGCCTTTTGCTCGACTGCCCCGTCGGCAACTCAAGCGTTGTATATAATGTCGAAAAAATGGGCAAATTTGAAGTTCCCGACATTCGCAAAAGAAACGATGACGCCCTGTGGCTGCAGATGCTGAAAAAGGAAGAATACATCTGGGGTATGCCGGACGTGCTGATGAAATACCGCATCCGCCAGAACTCCATTTCAAGCAATAAACTGAAAGTGATCAAGTACCACTGGATCCTGTACCGCGACATCGAACATCTGAGCGTGTTCCGTTCACTTTTCCACATCGGATTCTGGTGCTTGATAAAGGTGTTAAAAATCAAATGACAACCAAAGTGTGCATACTGGGCCATTACGGAGATGGTAAAAACCTTCTGAATGGTCAAACAATCAAAACCAAAATCATTACTCGTGCTCTGCAACAACAACTTGGACAAGATCAGGTACAGACAATTGATACGCACGGTGGGATAAAAAATCTGTTAAAAGCTCCTTTTCAGGTTTTATATGCTTTAAAAAACAGTAAAAATGTGCTGATTTTCCCTGCCCACAATGGTTTACGAGTCTACGCACCGTTGCTTTTTTTACTGAAACACATTTTTAAAAACAGAAAGTTGCACTATTCTGTTATTGGCGGATGGTTACCGCAGTTTCTGACACAACACAAATGGCTCGCTCGCATACTCAAGCATTTTGATAACATTTATGTTGAAACAAATACCATGTGCAGAGCATTGGAAAAGCAAGGATTCACAAATATCTGTGTAATGAAAAATTGCAAAGATCTAAAAGCACTCACTGAACAGGATCTCATTTACGAAAAAGAAAAGCCCTTGCGTCTTTGCACCTTTTCCCGCGTGATGAAGGAAAAAGGCATTGAAACAGCCATCCGTTCAGTTGAACACATCAACTCACAATTGGGATGCGCTGCTTTTTCTCTGGATATATACGGTCAGATAGATTCTGCGCAGGAAGAATGGTTCGACAGTCTGATGCAAAATTGTCCTGCGTACGTCCGTTATTGCGGATGCGTTGATATGGACAAAAGCGTAGAGGTTCTCCGGCATTATTTTGCACTGATCTTCCCGACACATTTTTACACCGAAGGAATTCCGGGTACCGTGATCGATGCATATGCTGCAGGCTTACCCGTCATTTCAGCAAAATGGGAAAGTTATGCCGATGTCATTGATGACGGAATAACCGGCATCGGATATACTTTCGACAATACCGAGGAGCTGGATGCACTTCATTTTCAGATTGCAGAAGATCCGCAGATCCTGCTTTCCATGAAAACAAACTGCATCAAAAAAGCAAAAGAATATGCCCCACTTACCGCTATTCAGATTATGACTGCGCGTTTCTGAAAAGAATTCATCGTTTTGATATCTTTATTTTTACGGAGAACTGTTAATTATGAAAAGACTCTTGTGTATTCTCAGCGGCATGAATGCCGGAGGAGCCGAAACATTTTTGATGAAAATATACAGAAACATTGACAGAACTCGGTATCAGATGGACTTCTGCATCAATGTCGTCGAAAAATGTTTCTATGAAGATGAAATCAATTCATTGGGCGGAAAAATTTACAGAATTCCGTCCAAGTCGGACAACCTCAAAGAATTCAAACGGCAGTTGGCTGCCGTTGTTCGCGATAATCACTATGAATACGTACTTCGTATCACATCCAGCGCAATGGGCTTTATGGATCTTGAAATCGCAAAAAAAGCAGGTGCAAGGGTTTGCTGTGCGCGCTCAAGCAACGCAAGCGACGGCGGTTCTCTGAAATCAAAAATCGCACATACGCTCGGCCGGATTCTCTACCAAAAATACATTGATGTTGCCGTTGCACCGTCCGACCTTGCCGCCATATACACATTCGGAAAGGCTGCATACGAATCCGGTTCTGTTTCCATTCTTCATAATGCTGTGGATTTAGGTGTTTTTCACTTTGACAGCGAAGAACGCACAAAGATCCGCAGTGAATTCAATTTTGACGATGATGTGATCGTATTGGGACACGTCGGCAGATTTGCTGAACAAAAAAATCATATGTTCCTGGCGGACATTTTCAAAAGTGTCCACGATAAAAATCCAAACACACGTCTGCTTCTTATCGGCAATGGTCCGCTCAGAGCGCAGTTCGAGGAAAAAATAAAAGCACTCAACCTGCAGAATGCCGTTGTGTGTGCCGGCATCCGCACCGATGTACCGAAGGTGCTTTCTGCCATGGATGCTTTTGTTTTTCCGTCGTTGTATGAAGGAATGCCGAACACCGTTATTGAAGCACAGGCAACAGGTTTGCCCTGTGTGATCGCAGACACAATCACACGCGAAGCCGACATTACGGGGCTTGTTTCTTATCTTCCGTTGCAGGATCCGGGAAAATGGGCAGAAGCAGTTTTGCTCTCATGCGACAAAACAAGGCAGGACACAAAAGAAGCCTTCATTCGCAACAAATACGACATTCAAAGCGCGGTTGATGAATTTGTCCGCATTATTTTCTCAAAATAAAATGCAAAACGAGGGGAGGAGAGCCGCATGGTTGTATACATCGGATATCTGCTGTTGGTTTTCATCGAATCATTCTTTTTCTTCAAAAAAAATGCGGACGGCACCAAACAATTCCTCAAAAAAGAATATTTGATTGTCTGTTGTGCTGAACTGATTCTCCTCGCAGGACTGCGTGCATATACAGTCGGTGCCGATACGGTAAGATATCTGGAAGCTTTGGAATACTATTCGCAACTTCCTCGCAAACAAATTCTGACAGCCGAACTTGTTCAGCCGTTTACATTCGAAGCAGGATATTTTGTTTTCACAAAAATATGTGCATTTTTGCATCTTCCTGATACTGTGTTTTTGTTTGTGGTTGCATGTATTATTTACATACCGCTGTTCCGTACAATTTTCTGCTACTCAAAATCCCCCACAGTCAGCATTTTTGTTTACTTCGGAATGGGATTGTTCGCATACAGTCTCGGCATATTCCGTCAGATGATTGCCATTTCCATTATTTTGTGTGGCATAAAATTCATTGAACAGAAAAAGCTCCTGAAATACATTTTAATTGTTGCCGCAGCAACTCTTTTCCACACAACAGCACTTATCACGCTCCCCCTTTATTTCCTGCCGAAAATCAAAAGTAGCCTCATGATTAAAATCATCATCCCGGCGCAACTGATCAGCCTGCTTTTCGGAAGACAGATCATCCTGCTGATGACGAATCTGTTTCCTCGATACGCAACATACATCGGCGGCACATACGATGTTTCCGGCGGTTCTTATCTGATGCTGATATTTTTGAACGGGCTCTATTTTGTGGCAATCTTTATGCAAAAAAGACAACCATCAAATATTAACCCGATGGCACTGAACGCTTTGGCACTTGCGCTTGTGATGCAATCTTTAGGCTATTCCATGGGATTGTTCGGAAGAATCGTTCCCTATTTCACAATATTCCTGACCATCGTAATTCCCGACATCATCAGTTGTTTCAAAGACCGCTACAAAAAAGGCGTTGAATGGATGGTACTTGCAGGATTTTTGGCATTTACGGTCTATTTTACATACGGTAATATTTACATAACACCGTATCGATTGTTTTGGCAATAAGATAATGCAGACATACATCAAACTGAGGTAAAAAACACTATGAGCGTAATAAAAAAAGGCATAAAATACTTATTTGACAGCGATTATCGTTTCTTGATCAACGCAACCTTGTTCGGTTATAAGAATATGCCCGATGATGTTTTTCTCAAAAGAAAGTTCAAAGCAACAATGGGCAGGGAGTTGGATTTAGCGGCTCCAAAAACTTTCAACGAAAAACTGCAATGGCTGAAACTTTACAACCGCAAGCCCGAATACACAATGCTTGTCGATAAATACCTTGTGCGTGATTACATTCGCGAAAAACTCGGCAAAGAATATCTCATTCCGCTTCTGGGTGTCTGGAATACTCCCGAAGAAATTGATTTTGATGCCCTTCCCGATCAGTTTGTGCTCAAGTGCAACCACAATTCCGGCGTAGGTATGTATATCTGCAGAAACAAATCTGCTATGGATATCCAAAAAGTCAAGCAAGAATTGCATCGCGGTCTTGCACAGGATTATTATCTGCCAAGCCGTGAATGGCCTTACAAAAATGTGCCCCGAAAAATCATTTGTGAAAAGTTCATGTCTGACACCCCGGGTGCCACGGATTTTACCGATTATAAATTCTTTTGTTTCAATGGCAAAGTTGATTGTGTGATGGTTTGCCTTGAACGTTCCAGCGGTGACACAAAATTCTATTTCTTTGATGAAAACTGGAAATTGAAGAGACTTAATATCCGCGGCAAAAATGCCCCTGAAGGATTCACAATACCAAAGCCGTCCTGCATGGATAAAATGTTCCGCATTGCGGCAAAGCTTTCGGAAGGCATGCCTTTTGTGCGTGTGGATCTGTATCAGAGCAACGATCAGATTTATTTCGGCGAACTGACATTTTTCCCCGACAGCGGCTTCGACGCCAATCTGTTGCCCGAAACGGATGCGTATTTCGGCAGTCTGATTGATCTGAATTTGATAAATAACGAATAATAATTAATGCGTGCCAAGGCAGGCCGACGAATTGGAGAACCGTATGAAGACTGTAGGATTTCCTGTAAGCCACAAAGAAAATGAAAACAGAAGAGCCGTCGTACCGGAGGACATTTCAAGCATCATCTGCCCCGAAAACCTTTATATTGAAAAAGGATTCGGAGAGGTTTTAGGAATATCGGATGCAGAGTATGAACAATTCGGATGCCATATCTGTTCACACGAGGAGGTATTGGCGCAGGATATCATCTGCGATCCTAAAATCGGGGACGGAGATTACCTTGATTTCCTGCATGAAGGACAAACGATCTTTGGTTGGGTTCACGCAACACAAAATCGCGACATAACGGATAAGATCGTAAACTGCAAACTCACCGCATATGCATGGGAGCATATGTTTGAAAAAGAAAGACATGTTTTCTGGTTCAATAATGAACTGGCAGGTGAAGCTGCGGTCATGCACGCATTTCAGTGCTACGGCAGACTGCCTTACGGCCTTCGCGTTGCGGTTTTAGGTAACGGCAATACAGCAAGAGGTGCCGTTCGTGTTCTGAATATGCTCGGCGCGGAAGTAATTCAATACACACGCCGTCAGGAACGTCTTTTCAAGGATGAATTTGTTGATTATGATGTTATCGTCAACTGTATTCTTTGGGATGTAACAAGAAAAGATCACATAATCTATAGGGATGATCTCAAAAGAATGAAAAAAGGAGCACTGATCATCGATGTCAGCTGTGACCGATGCGGCAGTATCGAAACATGCATCCCCACCCCCATATCGGATCCCACTTATATAGTCGACGGAATCATGCATTATGCAGTCGATCACACACCTTCCCTCTTTTATAAAACCTTTTCATATAACAACTCAAAAATCATCGGTCGGTATATCAATGAATTGATGACGGAAGAAATCGGTGAGGTTCTGCAAAACTCTCTGATTATCGAAAACGGCATAATTATAGACCAGGAAATCAACAAATTTCAGAACCGATAAATCAGCGAACTAACTACATTGCCAAACAGGCAAATCCGACATGGGGATCGTCAACAATGACACGTCAGAAAAAACTTCTATTCAATTCAGCCTCTTCTTTGCTCTATCAATTCGTTGCTTTGATCTGCGGATTTATTCTGCCAAGAATCATATTGACCACATACGGTTCGTCCGTCAATGGTCTTGTATCTTCTGTTACACAGTTTTTAGGATTCATTTCCCTTTGTGAAATGGGTGTGGGTGCCGTTGTACAATCTTCACTGTACAAGCCCTTGGCTGATAATAATTTAGATCAGATCAGCAAAATCTGCAAATCTTCCGATCGTTTTTTCAAAAGGATCGCCTTCATTCTGGTCGGCTATACGCTGATCCTGATGATTGTCTATCCGTTTTCAGCCATCGAGGAATTTGATTATCTTTACACTTTCCTGCTGATTTTTGTTATTTCCATAAGCACCTTTGCTCAATATTATTTCGGCATGACATGGCGACTTCTTTTGTCAGCCGATCAACTGGGTTTTATTCACTACATCGTACACAGTGCATCCCTGATCGTCAATACCGTGGTATGCGTGATTCTGATGAAAGCGGGCATGTCCATCCACATCGTCAAACTCGCAACATCGCTCATTTTCATGTCGCAACCTCTTACAGTATGTATTTATGCAAAGCACAAATATGCCATTGACAAGAATGTGGTTCTGACCGAAGAGCCGATCAAACAGAAATGGAACGGCCTGGCTCAACATATTGCAACAGTGGTTCTCAGCAACACAGGTACAGTTGTTCTGACACTTTTATCCACTCTTGAAAATGTTTCCGTTTATGCGGTTTATCAATTGGTACTCAACGGAATCAAACAGATCATCACCTCACTAACCAACGGAATGCAAGCCATGCTTGGAAATATGCTTGCAAACAACGAAACAGAAGAACTCAACCGGACATTCCATTCTATTGAGTGGTTATTACACACAGTGGTTACTTATATTTTTGGCGTTGCTGCCGTTTTATTGGTTCCTTTTGTTTCAGTCTACACTGCAGATATTACAGATGCAAACTATATCGTTCCCGCATTTTCATACTTGTTTACATTCGCAAATGCAGTTTACTGCATCCGCTTACCTTATAACATTATGGTGCTTGCCGCAGGACATTACAAACAAACACAGTGGAGCGCCATCATTGAAGCTGTCATCAATATTGCGGTGTCTGTAATTTTGGTCCTAAAAATCGGATTAATCGGTGTTGCAATCGGAACATTGATTGCAATGGCATACAGAACCGTATATCTGGCACATTATTTGACAAAAAACATTTTATACCGCAAGATTCATCATTTTATAAAACATCTTCTTATTGATGCAGTTTGTGTTATTATATTGTTTTTGATTACACATCTTTTACCTTCGTTCTTTACACTTGGAGAGATCAATTATTTCAGTTGGATCGTACTTGCGGTCAAAGTTGCTGTTGTTGCCCTGTTTATTTTAATTATCATCAACTGCATTTTTTACAGAAATGATCTCAAGACAGTATTTGCAAAAGCAACAAAAAAAATGACACATTAAGTATACAGGAGATACCATGAAAGATTCGTTATTCAAGCAAGATTCTGCAAGATATGCAAATTCCGGAAAGCATATGCCGCTGTTTCAAAAACTTTTGCGGAAATCTCAGGATACAGACTGTAAACTCCTTAATTTATTTTACAGGGTACTCTATTTCTATTCAGCACAAAAACACCATATAGAAATATTCAGTTCTACCAAAATCGGCGGTGGTTTATACATAGGCCATGCATATGGGATTACCGTCAATGAAAATGCTTCGATCGGCACAAACTGTAACTTGCACAAAGGTGTGACAATCGGACAGGAAAACCGTGGTCCCCGCGCCGGTGCACCAACCATAGGAAACAATGTTTGGATCGGCATCAACGCCTCAATCGTGGGAAAAATAACAGTCGGTAATGATGTATTGATCGCACCAAACAGTTATGTAAATTGCGACATACCGGATCATTCTGTAGTTTTCGGCAATCCTTGTATAATTAAACATCGCGACAATGCAACGCAAGACTATATAAACAGACCATATGACTTCGGATAAACAAAAAAAATTAAATTATTTATCTGCAATTCTGTCCGTTTTTTCATAGTTTTCTAACAGCTTGGCAAACTGCCAATAAAGGAGCAAAAAATGAAAGCATTTGAAGTTTTTGAACAAAAATACAAAAAACCTCCTATGTATACCGCTTTTACCCCGTATCGAATTTGTCCCATCGGTGCACATAGCGACCATCAGTTGGGTAAAATTACGGGGCTTGCCATTAACAAAGGTATCCACATTGCCTACGGCCCCAAAGAAAACGGTGTTATAGAAATTCAATCCCTGCAATTCGAAAAACGCGCCCAGTGGCATGTAGAAGCAACTCCGAAGAGCAAGGAAAACGATTGGGCAGATCACCTTCGAGGTGCCACAATTGCGCTCAATGAACGCTATCCGCTTCGTCGCGGCCTGTGTGCCGTGATCGACGGGGAACTCCCAATCGGAGGTCTTTCTTCTTCTGCAGCGGTAATCATCACATTCCTTTCCGCCCTTTGTACGATGAACCATATCACTTTATCCCCCGAGGAACTGATTACCATTTCCCAGGAAGCCGAAAACAAATATGTCGGTGTTGCCTGCGGCAAGCTCGATCAGTCCTGCGAAGTGTACTGCAAAAAAGACCATCTTCTGTATATGGATCTGCAGAGCGGCGAATACGAGCTGATTCCGCAGCAGGCGAATATGAAGCCGTATAAAATTGCCATTTTCTTCAGCGGACTTGAACGCAGTCTGGTCGGCTCCGCGTTCAATATGCGTGTGGATGAATGCCGCAGTGCCGCTTACGCACTCAAAGCGCTGGCAGGCATGGAATACGGCAAATTTGCCGACACAAATCTGCGTGACGTTCCGCGTGAAGTGTACGAACAGTACAAAGACCGATTGCCCGACAACTGGAGAAAACGTGCTGAACACTGGTACACCGAGTTTGACCGCGTGCAGAAAGGTGCCCAAGCCTGGCGCAACGGGGACATTGAAGCATTCGGCAAACTTTCCTTTGAAAGCGGTTACAGTTCCATTCACAATTGGGAAACCGGATCGCCGGAACTGATCAAACTGTATGAGATCATGACGCAGACCAAGGGCATTTACGGCGGCCGTTTTTCGGGTGCAGGTTTCAAGGGCTGTTGTCTGGCTCTGATTGATCCCGCTTATGAACAAGAAATTATTGCAACCGTAACCAAAGAGTATCTCAGCGCTTTTCCGCATCTTGAAGGCAAATATTCCGTTCATATTTGCGAAAGTGCAGATGGAGTTCAATTATGAAATGTCTGATTTTAGCGGCCGGTTATGCCACCCGTTTATATCCTTTGACCGAGAATTTCCCGAAACCCTTACTCACCGTCGGCAACAAAACCATCCTCGATTGGCTTGTGGATGACATTGATACGGCAGGAATTGTTGATGAATATGTTGTCATATCGAATCATAAGTACGCACCTCATTTTGAAAAATGGGCAAACAGCAAGCAGATGAAAGTGACAGTCGTTGACGACGGCACAGTATCAAACGAAACCCGTCTCGGCGCAGTTAAAGACATTCAGTTTGCCATTGACACACTCGGTCTTGACGATGATATGCTGGTCATTGCAGGCGACAATGTGCTTGATTTCAGTTTGACAACTTTTGTCAACTATGCAAAGAGCAAAAACACATCCTGCATCATGCGTTATTACGAAGCGGATGAAAAGAAATTGCTCAAATGCGGAGTTGTGACCGTTGATGACAGCGATAAGATTCTCGATATGACCGAAAAATCCCCCACACCGGCGACACACTGGTGCTGCCCGCCGTTTTATTTCTACACCAAAGAAGATGCCAAATTGGTGCAAAAAGGCATCGAAAGCGGTTGCGGAACGGATGCACCGGGAAGTTACATTGCTTGGCTGTGCAAACAGACAGACGTACACGCCATGGAAATGCCGGGAAAACGGTATGACATCGGCAATCTTGAAAGTTACGAAAAGGTACAAAAGGAGTACAAAGGGATATGCTGACACCCAATGTGAATTTGAATAACAAGACCATTCTTGTGACAGGTGCAGCAGGATTCATCGGATCCAACCTTGTAACGGATCTTCTGCAGTCTGTAGAGAATGTTCACATTGTCGGTCTGGACAGTGTCAACGATTATTACGATGTCTCCATCAAGGAGTGGCGCTTGCAGGAAATTGAAAAAATTGCCGCACAGCACCCTGCATCCCAATGGACATTCATCAAAGGTAACATTGCTGACAAGGAACTCATTGAAACTTGCTTTGACCGTTATCACTTTGATGTTGTTGTGAATCTCGCGGCACAGGCAGGCGTCCGTTATTCCATAACCAATCCCGACGTATACATTGAATCCAATATCATAGGCTTTTACAACATTCTGGAAGCCTGTCGCCATTACCCCGTTGAGCATCTTGTGTATGCATCCAGCTCCAGTGTTTACGGATCCAATCCGAAAGTTCCCTATTCCACTGACGATAAGGTCGACAATCCCGTTTCGCTGTATGCGGCTACGAAAAAATCCAATGAACTGCTGGCCCATGCCTATTCCAAGCTCTATAATATCCCCTCCACAGGCTTGCGCTTTTTCACTGTGTACGGTCCGGCAGGCCGCCCTGACATGGCATATTTCGGCTTCACAAACAAATTACTCAAAGGTGAAACCATTCAGATTTTCAATTTCGGCAATTGCAAACGCGACTTCACATACGTGGACGATATTGTTAAAGGTGTGCGGCTGGTCATGCAGAACGCACCCGAAAAACAATTGGGTGCAGACGGTCTTCCGAATCCTCCTTACCGTGTGTATAACATCGGCAACTCCAGCCCCGAAAATCTTCTGGATTTTGTGGATATCCTGCAACAGGAACTGATTGCCGCAGGGGTTCTGCCGTCAGATTATGATTTTGAAGCGCACAAAGAATTGGTTCCCATGCAGGCGGGCGATGTTCCGATCACCTATGCAGATACCACCGCATTGGAACAGGATCTGGGATTCCGGCCCAACACACCGCTGCGTGAAGGCTTGAGAAAATTTGCACAGTGGTATAAAGAGTTTTATAAGGTATAAAAAACAACCCGGTCTGTGTGACCGGGTTGTTTTTTTTCTGCAAAAAATCAGAACATCTGCTCAAACAACTGACGGAAGAAGTCCAGGATGCGGTTGAAGAATACCACGATCAAATTGATGGGGTTGCGTGCGATCGTGCCGCGGTTGCCCGTATCGGTAGCGGCAGAACCGTCAAAATCACTGGTAAACTGCGACAGCCAAGCGATCATGCCTTCGGGATAAGTAAGTTTTACGTCCTCGCCCAGACCGTTGACAGTGGTCATATCCGGGTAATCGCCGTTCTCGACCGAGAACATATCGTAGTTGACCGCAAACCATGCGTGATGTGCGGAGGAAGTCTTTGTACCGTCGGGATAGGATACGGGAGACAGCGTGGAGAAACGGCAATCCGCAGGACGGTTATTGGCATCTCTGACCTTTTCCCAAGTCGGTTTTACGCTTGTTGCGTAGTTAACAAGCGGATCGCCCGTACCCGATACAAACCAATACGGAATATCGGCAACCTGTTTTGCCTGCGCGGCACTCAGCGTACCTGCGGGGCAGATCGGGAATGCGGCGGCAAACATTTCGGGATAGGCGTGTGTCATGTGCAGTGTCATCTTACCGCCCATGGAGAAACCGCCGATGTAAATGCGGGAAACATCCACGTTTGCGGCGTTCTTTGCAATGAAGTCGTCAATGGCGGCACGAAGCGGATAAATAGTGTCCTCACCCCAGTAATTGAGTTGTTCTTCGGGAGAACGGACGGCCAAAATGTAAGCACCGCCGTTTACAAAGCGGCTCTGGAAATCGTCACTTGCCCAGAAAGCAATGTCATTTCTTTTCAACTGTGCGCCGTCACTGCCGCCTTCACCCATACCGTGCATCCAGACGACCAAAGGATATTGTGTCGTATCGCCCTCTTTGACGGGAGAATAGTAACGGTAGTCGATGGCATAGCCTTCGGTCATGGGACCTTTACCGGCTTGAAAGAGTGCAATGAGTTCCTGCTTGTCCATGGTGTCCACGGGATCGTTCTGACTCCATGCAAGGGCGGGGACCGCCAAGGTGAACAGCATAAGTACAATCAACAAAACAGAGATCAATTTTCTCATTTTTCATTCCTCCTTTTTTCCATAATAAAATTATACTACCAAGATTTTCATTTTTCAATACAGAAAAACAGCCCGTATTTTTGTGCAAATAGCCAAAAACGGTCTGCGTTTTTTTCAATATCGGTCTTTTCTGTTTACCAATTTCAAAAAAATCTTAAAATCGGTAAACAGATTCACTTAATTCCAACCTTTTAAGCCTGCGACCGGTGTGGAATGCACGGTTGGGCTTTCGCCGGCAAAGAGTTCATTTGCGTTGCGAACAAAGTCTTCACACGTAAGATCGCGTTCACGATTCACCGTTTTCGGAGCCTTAAAACCGAGTTCATACAGCCACGGCCCCGTGTAGCCTGCCTTTTGCAGAGCCTGCAGGATTTCCTGCCAGTCCACCTTGCCCTCGCCCGGCAACCAGTGCCGTTCATTGAGAAAATCATAATCAGAAACATGGGTGGTGATGATCTTGTCCCCCACCGCTTCAATAAAGCGCACCGCATCTTCGCCCAACAGGTGGTTGGTATCATAGCAGACACGCAAGGCCTCGTGCGCAGAAAGAAGTTCGAGTATATCCTTACTGTCCCGACCGAGACAGGTGCGCGGCAGATTTTCCACCGCGATCACGGCATTGAACTGTGCCGCAAAATCGGCAAGGGCAGCCAAAGTCCGTTTTGCGCATTCCATTCTTGCATGACGGTCAGTATCTTCGATCGGCTCTGCAGAAGGATGCACCACAAAGCGACGAATTCCGATCGCTGTTCCTTTTCGGATGCACTGACGGAAATACGCAAGTGTCACATCGCCCTTTTCAACATCGGACGGATCGAGAAAATAAAACGGAGAAAACGGCAGATGCATCGACCACAGATCAATACCGTACCGATCCGCCCATGTGCGAACGGCCTGCAAATCAAGTTCAGACAGTTCCTCTGCGTCCACAGACAATTCCATGTGGGGAATGCCTGCCTGTTTGTATGCGGCAAAGAGTGCTTCATCGATTTCTTTTGAACAGGATGAAAGTCCGATTGCAAACATAAAAAATCCCTCCGATCATAAGAAAGCAATTATTTTTTGCGCGTCACGGTAGCCTGCTTCATACAATTGCTGCAATTTTTCCTTGTTGCGCGTCAAGGTGCTGATGCTGTACTGTTCTTCGGGTGCCACCAAAAGTACCTTTCCCTGTTTTTCCAATTCAAACAGTTCCTGCATGCAGGTGTTGTAAGTTTCGTGCATACAAAGCAATGCCTCAGCCGCCGCCGGATACTCTGCCAACAGACGTTTTCCCCATTGCGGGATCGCTTTTTTAACGTACGACAGCGGGTTGGTCAGGCATACAACCAACCTGTCACACCCGTCGGAAAAGGCTTTTTTGTAAGGAATGGGATCGGACACACCGCCGTCAAACAGTTCTGTTGTATTCATGGTGATGGGCTTACCGAGAATGGGCATGGCACAGGACGCCTTCATCACGGTATAGTCATTGCGGTACAGATCACTTTTTGTAAGATAATACGGCTTTCCCGTGTGCGCATCGGTGGCAACCGCCGTAAATCGGCAATCCGAAGCACAGATGGCATCATAAGACAGCGGATCCCTGCCGTCTTCGTTTGACAAAACGGAATAAATATGATGCAGATCAATAAACGAGCCTTTGTGCAAAAAATTGGAAAGGCTCATGTACTCTTTTTCAAAGGCATAATCGTGGTAAAAGCGATAGGTTCGCCCACGCTGTCCCGCAATATATGTGATCAGATTCGCACTGCCTGCGGACACGCCGATGCAGTATGCGGGTGCAATTCCCCGATCCATCAAATAATCATAAATACCGCTTGTATAGATACCTTTCATGCCGCCGCCGACATCCAGAAAACCGACCATATCACACCTCCGTCACACGTGCATTTTTCTTCTGCCTGCGATTGTAAAACACAAATGCCAGCACAACACCGACCACACCCGTCACGAGTTTGCCGACCACCATAGCAGGCACATATTGCGAATTGAATACCATTGTAAATGCCAAGTGATCCACGAACACGAACGATGCACCTACGGCGAATGCGGCATTGAGCACCAGCCCCTTGCGGTCCATTTGCTCCTGCATTTCAAAGGTGTTGACACTCGATCCGCAGGTGGCAAGCAGACCGAATGCGGCGGTCTCATTGATGCCCAGTTTTTTACCGAGTTTGTCAAACACTTTTCGC
The DNA here is from genome assembly GCA_017396895.1 of Clostridia bacterium. GTDB lineage: Bacteria > Bacillota > Clostridia > Oscillospirales > Acutalibacteraceae > RUG806. The sequence goes on along the minus strand of JAFQKN010000025.1, from coordinate 15,308 downwards.
AGTGCTTTTTTAATAAGGCTGAGCAAGGGAAAAGCACCTGCCATGATGCAGATGATGTTGATGATCACATCCATCGCGTTGCCGAGTGTTTCCATTTGCGGCAGGAGTGCCTTCCCTGTTGCAAACTCAACAATACCGACAAAAAGACCGAATGTGATCACGGCACGGATGATCCATGCAAATCCCAAAAAGATCTTGATCGTGATCTTTTCGAAAAACAGAATCCCGACCGCAATCAACGCTACAAACAAAAACAGAGGAATCAGGTCAACAAGCAATTGCACAACGGGAAGTGAGCACATCAGTCCGCTGAGCAGACAACCGACAGGAATGGCGATCATACCGCACAGAATGCCGAAAATGACGTCGCTGTGCCTGTCCTTGGGTGCTTTCTGCAAAGCAAACGGAATGGTGAATGACACCGTACAGCCCATCATGGATGACACAATGAGGCCATTGAACGCGCCGATCTGCGCATCCCCTGCCAGTTGCGTTGCAAGGTGCGCTCCGCCCATGTCATTTGCAAGAAAACAGGCCGGCACGATCGAAAAATCAAGGAAGGACGGAAACACACCGCTTAATTTTCCGAGCAGCTGTGACAAAAACGGTGCAAGAACAAGCATTCCCGCCATGGAAAGCGTCAGCGCACCGACGGTCTCAATGCCTTTTTCGAGTTCTTCGCCAAGCCCGAAGCGGTTACCGAAAATTCTGTCGAGTGCCGCAAGTGCCGCCACGAACAGACATACATAGGTAATATATTCCATAAAGCCCCTCATTATAAATACATTTTATATATGTAAAAATATACCTGTTTTTACACGGAAAGTCAAGCCGCAAGGCACTGTGCCTATAAAAATGCCCCTTTCCGTTGCATTTTCAGCACGAAAAGGGACATCGTATAAGTGAATCAATTATCGGATATCATATCTGTAGGTTTCTCCGCCGATCTCAAGGGTAATAAACAGCGGTGCATCCGAGGATTCGATCATTTCGGGTACGGAGATCAGACCGTGATAACCGCATGTTTCAAGGGGTGTGCAAACGACATAAGAGGACACCCATGTGAAGTCGTTATCATCATCAACAACTGCAAATCCGTCATAGGTATAGCCGTTATCATAGTCGGCATGGGGAATGAAAAGATCTCTGATGCAGACGTCTCTCTTGTCCTTGTTATAGTAACTTCCGCCTACATGGATGTAGACCTTGTTATCCTCTGCTTCATAACTGCTGTAAACACTGCTTGTATTGGGCGGCAACAGTTCATAGGTGAATTCAACCGTTTCCAGTGTAAAATTAAATTTATCAGTCTCAATGCAATCGCCGATTCGGATAGTCTTAAAGGTTTCTTCCGGCTCGGTTGCAGGCGCAACGGTTACGGCTTCTGTTGCGGCAGCCGTCTCCTGTGCTGCATCTGCTTCTTCCTGCGTACCGTTAAGATCAAATTCCATCATCTGATACACAGAGGAATCGGAACGGTCAGACACCATAATTGTAACGGGAGAATCGTCCTTCAGGCTAACGATTTTGCCGAATTCGACGCTGCCACCATTGAGTGCTTCGTTAAAGAATGCACCGACAAGCTCATACTGGTCTCCGCCTTTGGAGGAGTAGGAGCCGGCATTGTCAACCTGTGCACCTGCCTGATAGAACTTAATTACAAAAGCACTCTGGCACTGTGCGGGCATAGGCTGTTTGTTGGTGAATCTGAATTTGACAACGATTGCATTTGCATCTTCCGTCAAACCTTCATTAGCCTTTTCAAAGCCGAGATACTGAATGGAGCCGTTATCGGTTGTCAGGTCAATTGTTTTGTTTTCGGGTTCTGCGGTTGTTTCTTCTTCGGTGGCTGCTTCTGTGCTGTCTTCGGTCACTGCATTCGTAGCGGCAACGCTTGCATCTGCATCAGCGGCAACATCGTCCTTTTTGTCAGATCCGCATGCACACAGCAATACACACATCAGAACAGCCAGAAGAATTGCGATCCATTTTTTCATAACCATTTCCTTTCTTTTTATGCGGAACCATACTCCGCATATTTTGTTTTTCTTTGCTGAATATTGTAACAGCAAGACCTATTATAGATGTTTTCCGTCTAAAAGTCAATAGACTTTTTCTGTCTAATGTAGAATTTAATCGGTGAGAAAAATGGATTTAACTTTTGGAGAAAAAATACGCAATTTACGAGAAGACGCTGAACTCAATCAGACGCAGTTAGGCGAAGCCATTCATGCGACACAACGAAAAATATCTTACATTGAACGCAACACCTACGAGCCGAGCCTGAATGACATTATTTCCCTGTGCCGCTTTTTCAAGGTGTCGGCTGATTATCTATTAGGGCTTCCTGCAGATTACGCCAGACCTGAGAACAGCAAATAAGGGCACAACGTGCCTTCGAGCGCAAAAATATCGCCTTTTTCTTGACAATCGTCAAGTAAACACACAAAAATGCGCATAAAAATCCAAAAGAGCAGCCCTTAGGCGGACTGCTCTTTTTTTCAGACGCTTTTTATAAGACTCAGATCATGGATTTTTCCCATGCGGGATAGGGTTCAATGCCGAAGATCTTGGCAACCGTGGGAGCCACGTTGGCAAGACCGTATTCACCGTCTACGATCGTATATTCCTTATCGGACACGATGATGAACGGAACGGGATTCAGAGAGTGTGCCGTACGAACGGCTACAACACCCTTCTTGTTCTTTTCGAGCATTTCATCGGCATTGCCGTGGTCAGCAGTGATCAGAACCGTAAAGCCTGTTTCCTTTGCAACCTTGAGCACTCTTGCAAGACCGATATCCACCGCTTCACAGGCAATGATGGTCGCTTCAAGACTTCCCGTATGACCGACCATGTCACCGTTGGGATAGTTGCAACGGATGAAATCATATTCGCCGCTGTTCATCGCTTCAATCACGGCATCGGTCACTTCTGCGGATTTCATCCACGGACGTTCGTCGAAACTGACCTTATCGGAGGGAATCTCCATATAAGTTTCCAGTTCTTCGCTGAACTTGCCGCTGCGGTTGCCGTTCCAGAAGTAGGTCACATGACCGTATTTCTGTGTTTCGGAAACTGCAAACTGACGCAGGCCCTTGGAAACGAGCAACTCGGACAATGTATATTTGATTTCGGGCGGGCTTACAAGATAACGGGCGGGCATATTCAGGTCGCCGTCATACTGCAACATACCGGCATAAACAACATCGGGCTTTGCACCGCGATCAAAATAGGGGAATTCGTCACAGTCAAATGCCATGCTCAGTTCGATCGCACGGTCACCGCGGAAGTTAAACAGCACCACACTGTCACCGTCCACGATCTTACCGACGGCTTCCCCGTTTTCGGCAATGACGAATGCGGGCAGATCCTGGTCGATGATGCCGTCGTTTTCGGCACGGAAAGTTTCAATGGCTTCGGAGGCGGAAGCAAACTGTCTGCCTTCACCCTTAACGTGGGTGTTCCAACCGCGTTCGACCATAGCCCAGTCAGCCTGGTAACGATCCATGGTGATCTTCATTCTGCCGCCGCCGGATGCGATCTTGCCGCAGAAGGTGGCATCATTGAGGGCTTTGAGTTCGTTTTCGAGAGCATCAACATAAGTAAGTGCACTGGTAGCGGGCACGTCTCTGCCGTCCAAAAGGATGTGCACGAATGCCTTTTTGACACCTTCCGCTTTTGCCTGTTTGAGAAGCAGGAAAAGGTGGTTGATATTGGAATGCACGTTACCGTCGGACAAAAGGCCGATGAAATGCAACGCACTGTTTTTTGCTACGCAGTTGCCTGCCACTTCTTTCCATGCGGTGTGAGCGTACAGAGAGCCGCTTTCAATGGATTCGTTGACAAGTTTTGCACCCTGCGAATAGACCTGGCCGCAACCGAGTGCGTTGTGGCCGACTTCGCTGTTACCCATATCGTCGTCCGAGGGCAGACCGACGGCTTCACCGTGGGCTTTCAGACGGGTATTGGGGCATTCGGCAAGCAGTTTGTCAAGCACGGGTGTATTGGCAAGGGTAACGGCATCACCGAGACCGGTCTTGGAAAAACCGATGCCGTCCATTACAACAAGAAGAACTTTTTCGCTCATGTTTCTGCCTCACTTTTAGCGGGATGCCGCTTTGACGATGACGGAGAAATCTTCTGCTTTAAGAGATGCGCCGCCGATGAGACCGCCGTCCACATCTTCCTTGTCGAGCAGTTCTGCGGCATTGCCTGCGTTCATGGATCCGCCGTACTGAATGACGAACTTGTCAGCGGCTTCTTTGTTGTAGAGTTCAGCAATGAGAGCACGGATGTCTGCGCAGACTTCCTGTGCCTGGTCGGGTGTAGCGGTAAGGCCCGTACCGATGGCCCAAACGGGTTCGTAAGCAAGAATGATGCTGTCAAGTTCTGCTTCGGAAACGCCGCCGAGCGCAACCTTGGTCTGCTTGCGAACGATCTCACTCGTAACGCCCTGCAGACGTTCTTCCTTGACTTCACCCACGCAGAGAATGACGGTCAAACCTGCATTCAGAGCCGCACGGACACGCTTGTTAACGGTTTCGTCGGTTTCACCGAAATACTGTCTTCTTTCGGAATGGCCGATGATAACGTAAGGAACGCCGACAGCTTTGAGCATTTCGGCGGAAACTTCACCGGTGAAAGCACCTTTGACTTCCCAATGGCAGTTTTCGGCACCGATCTTGATGTTGGAGCCTGCAGTGGCTTCCAAAGCGGCGGGAATGTCGATATAAGGAACGCAGAGAACGACGTCACAGTCAGCATCCGCTACAAGGGGTTTCATCGCTTCGATGGTGGCCTTGGTGGTGTCGGGGGTGTTGTTCATTTTCCAGTTGCCGGCAATAACGGCTTTGCGAAGAGCTTTATTCATTGTATTATCCTCCGTAAAAACGGGGGAACGGGATCTTCTTCCCGTGCCCCGCAAAATTATTTATTATTCTTATTTCTCGCTGATGCAAGCAATACCGGGCAGTTCTTTGCCTTCAAGGAATTCAAGAGATGCGCCGCCGCCGGTGGAGATGTGCGTCATCTTGTCGGCAAAGCCGAGTTTCTTGATCGCTGCTGCGGAGTCGCCGCCGCCGATGATGGAGATCGCACCCGAATCAGCAATGGCCTGTGCAACGGCAGTGGTACCTGCTGCAAAGTTTTCCCATTCGGAAACACCCATCGGGCCGTTCCAGATCACGGTGCCGGCACCCTGAATGGACTTCGAGAAGAGTTCCTGCGTGGTCTTGCCGATGTCAAGTCCCATCCAACCGTCGGGAATGGAATCGGAATAAATGCGCATAAAGAGCGTATCTTCCTTGTATTCTTTACCGATCACGTTATCCACGGGGATCAGGAAGTTGACGCCCTTTTCGCGTGCTTTAGCCATCAGATCACGTGCAAGGTCAAGTTTGTCGTATTCGCAGATGGAAGTGCCGACTTCTTTGCCCAGAGCCTTGAAGAAGGTATAAGCCATACCGCCGCCGATGATGATGGTGTCACATTTTTCAATGAGGTTTTCAATTACGCCGATCTTGTCGGAAACCTTTGCGCCGCCGAGAACGGCAACAAGAGGACGAACGGGATTTTCAAGTGCGCCGCCCATGACTTCGAGTTCCTTCTGAATGAGGAAACCGACAGCAGAGGGAAGGTATGCCGCAACACCTGCGGTGGAGGCGTGTGCTCTGTGAACGGAACCGAAAGCATCGCTGACGTACAGATCGGCAAGTGCAGCAAACTTTTTGCTCAATTCCGGGCAGTTCTTGGTTTCGCCGGGTTCAAAACGTACGTTTTCAAGAAGCATGACTTCGCCTTCTTTGAGATCGGCGGCAAGAGCCTGTGCGCTTTCACCGACAACGTCAGAAGCGAGTTTGACTTCCCGGCCGAGATACTTGGACAGGCATTCTGCAACAGGCTTCATGGAGAATTCGGGATTGAATTCACCCTTCGGTCTGCCGAGGTGGGAGCAAAGGATCAGCTTTGCACCGTTTTCAATGAGGTACTTGATGGTGGGAAGTGCTGCGACAACACGCTTGTCACTGGTGATAACGCCGTTTTCCATCTTGACGTTGAAATCGCAACGGACGAGAACTTTCTTGCCTTTTACGTCAAGATTCTCTACGGTTTTTTTGTTAAGATTGCCCATAGTTTTTGACTCCTTTAATATGAAAAAATAAATTTAAGACAAAAGAAAAAACAATAAATAACTCAAGGGATGTTACTGCCGCCCCAAAAGATATGACCGTCCACCAACAGTGCGCGGCAGGGAGCCGCCTCCACACCTTTGATCTTGACGGGTTGCGCCATTAAAAAGTATTTCCCCGGTCTGACTTTTGAAAGATCCAGATTTTCAAGAATTGCCGTTCCCTCACGAAGAAACGCTTTGTGCGGCGCGGCTTCATTTCCGAATGCGCCCACGGACATGGCATCCGTACCGATCAGCCGAACCCCTGCATAGGTCAGTTCCTCAGCGGCGGTCACGTCGAAAAATGCCTGTCCGTTGCCTTTGATAAGCAAACGCTGTACGTTTCGCGGAAAACAACGGTTGACCGTCTCCCCGGTAATCAATCCGGGTGAGCATTCGATCACTGCGCATTCACCCACAAACAGGGAAAGATCCATTTTGTTGATGGGAGTGCCGCGGTCAATGAAATGCAAGGGTGCATCCGCGTGTGTGCCCGTGTGCAGGCAGGCGGTCAGTTGTGCGGTATTGCAGGCATCGCCCTGCGCAATTCCGCTGACCAAAGACAGTTGCGGAGCCGGATCACCGGGATAAACGGGGCACTCCATAATATCGCGCGAGATATCAATAATGTGCAGATCCAAATGAACACGCCTCCTTTATCGGTTTTATGCGTCAACATTCACCTTGCGGTCGATGAGATAAGCCGTTACCAGGAACACGGCAATAGACATGAGTGCCGAACAGTAAACACCTGTGATGGGATATGCCCCCAAACCGTAAGACCATGCAAGGTTGGCTTCGCTTTCATACAGCGTAAAGGTGAATGCATAGTTGGCATCAATGAGCATATAGACTTTGACCATTGCGGAAACAAGTTTGGAAATGCCTTCCACAACGGCAAAACTTGCGAAGAAATAAAGGATCGGTCCGAGTTTTTTGATCTTATTGAAAGGACGAACGTGTGCCAGCGTAATGGAGAAGAAAACAAGCAATACAAAGATGCAGACACGAACCGCCCCTTCGAAGGCATAGAGGTTGACCATGGTGAAGATGATGCTTTCATCGGGAATGATCTTGCCCGAAGCCTCAATGGCATAGGTGATGAACTGCCATGCGATCGCGTAGACATTATAGGATGCCGCATCACCTGCGTTGATATACCCACTCAGATCCGTCAGCACCGAAAAAGCGCAGAAAATAAGGCTGAGATAAAAAACAAGATAACTGATGATCACACACAGTGTACCCGAGATCCATTTGGCAAGCAACAAAGCCGAACCTCTGACGGGCAGAGCCATGGTCAGGTGGCCTTCCGTACCGTACATACTTCTCGAAAAATCACCGAACACGGCAACGAGCGTCAGAATGACAGATACGATCGACGTGACGCACAGTGCGGCAGACACGACCAGTTTGGAAACCAGAGCCGCAACGGCACCGTTGGTTCCGAATGACGTAAAATCAAACAGGATCAATGCACCCAGCACAACGCTCATAATGAGCATGGTGATATAGATGGTAAAAGTTGCGGAGAGATTGGACTTAAAACCGTTTTTAATCAACTTCCCAAGCATCGCCGATGACCTCCTTAAAGATTTCTTCAACGGATTTGCCGGTCTGACGCAGGTTGTCAATACCGGTATTCACAAGAACACTGCCCTTGCCGAGCATCAGCACGTGGTCGAAACTGGTTTCAAGGTCGTTGACAAGGTGCGTGGACAGAAGAACGGTAGCGTCCTCTTTGTAGTTGTTCATAATGATATCAAGAATCACGCTTCTTGCCGCAGGATCCACGCCGCCCAGAGGTTCGTCCAACAGATAAATATCCGCTTCTCTTGCCATGACGGTCAGCAGTTGCAGTTTTTCCTGCATACCCTTGGACATGGTCTGCACTTTCTGATTGCGTTCAATACCGAAACGGTCCATGAAGTCGAGTGCTTTTTCACGGTTGAAATCGGTAAAGAAATCCTGAAAATAATCAATGCAGTCGATGGTACGAAAACGTCCGGGGAAGAACGTCTTGTCGGGCAGATATGCCGTATGCGATTTGGAGGCAATGCCGATGCGTTTGCCGTCCACCTTAACAAGACCGGTGTAATCGTTGATAAGACCGGCAAGGATCTTGATAAGCGTTGTTTTGCCGCATCCGTTCGGGCCGAGCAGACCGACGATGCGCCCTGCGGGGATATCAAAAGAAATGTTATCCAACACAAGATTGTCGCCGTAGGATTTGGAAAGATTGCGCACCTTGAATGCAAACGTGTTGCGCGTGTAAATGACAACATCGTCTTCGGGCGGCGCGTAATAAGGCCGACCGGTTTCGGGATTGATGTCTTCAGGTCTGTAATCCATTGAATCGTCTCCTTTGAGATTGATGGTTATATAAAAGTTCAGTCTTTGAACAGTTGCACAAGCGGTACGACCACTTCATCCGTACGCAAGGCTTTCATGTGGGAAATTCCCGCAAAATACCGTGTGCTTGCAGGCAAACAAGCCTTTTGCACATCGATTTCATAATTGTGCGGCTCTGCGGTCTCCGTAACAGACGGATTCAACGCGGAAGAAGAAGTGTTCACCAGCGTGTCGCTCACCACGTCGGGCGATTCCGACAACGCGATAAAGGACTGTCCGCTGCCGCTGAAAATATGTACGCGCACGCCGTTTGCCTGAAGATTGCGCAAGGTTTCGGGCAAATGCACACGCAAAAATTGGAATGCATCCGTTTTTGTGCGCAACGCAAGGTTTTCCGACAGCAATTCTTCCGACAGATCCGCATAATCATCCGACGGACACAGTGCCCATGCGGCAGGCATTTTCAAAAACATCTCCCGCACATCCGTAAAGATCTTTTCAAATATCGTTTCGAGCAGACCGGGGATCATCCCATCCAGTTCAACAAACATTCCCGCGTCCTCTTTTGACAGAATCGAGCACAGAAACGAACCGCTTCTGCGGTAATTGAAACTGTCCAAAAACAGGTCACTCATCAGCAAACTGCCGTCCAGCGGTGAAAAACAGAATGCAAGTTTCGCCAACCGCTTTGTGAACCGTTCATCTGCAAGCGCGGCCGTCACCACGGTACTGCCGCAACCGACGGCAAGCAACGACACACGTTCACAACCGCGTTCAACGCATACCTGTTGCACATATTCGGCAAGAAGTCTGCCGTTTTCAAGCGGATCGGCTGAAAAAACATAAGGAAACACAAGTACGTTTTCTTCGCCCAGTTCATCGCAGAATGCCTGCACCCCGGGCAATTTATACTGCACCGCTTTTTCTTCGGCTGAGAGCGAAGAAAAAGAAGTATAACGCTTTACATACAGTTCGTCATTGACGGGCACACCGCACGAATCTGCGGCAAAAGGGGCAAGCACACCGCCGACAAGTTCACGAAGTTTATCCGAAAATCCGCTGTCCTTGCGGAACAGGGACATTTTGAGGAGCAGCCCCATAAAGTCTTTTTTGAATGATTCGGGATCCAACTGCGGCGGCCATGCCGTCAACGCATCGTTTCCGTTGAAAATTTTGCTGTATCCGATGCCCGGAACGATCACAACAGGCTCCACGGTTGCATCTCCTTTCAATCCGCATATAAATTCACCGTATATAATAACATAATACCGCTTTAATTGCAAGATAAATTTTTCCGTTTTCTTTCGACGCGAAGACTTGAAAAACTGCAAGCAAAAATGACAAAATTTACCATCTGCTTTGCTGTACAATGGAACAAATTATTACACAAGGACGTAAAGTATGATGAAAAAAACGAGAAAACTACACTTCAACCGTGATCTGCACCTCACACACCGCAAACACCTCTCTCCGATGGCAAAACGCATTGTGCGCGCCATTGCGAGTGCATTGTTGGGGCTGATGCTCAGCAACGCCCGTGTCATCGGCAACATCCGTCCGTTCGGAATCGTTCCGGCCGCCGTGTTGCCGGCGGAATGTGAGATCTTTGCGGCCTTGGGATGCGCTTTGGGAAGTCTGCTGTTTTGCGATGTGCTCAATGCGCTGAAATACATTGCCGCCGTTGCCGTCATTTCCTTTTTCCGCATGACCGCACAGCACTTTTTTGAACGTAAGCACACGGCAGTACCGCAATTGCTGAGTGCTTCGTGCAGTTTGCTGGTGTGTGCAATTGCCGTGGAAGCCGCACGCGGGATCTCTGCAACGGGAATTGTGCTGTGCATCTGCGAGAGCACGTTGGCAGGCGCCGGTGCATTTCTTTTGCACAATATCGTACAACTGCAGGAAAACGGTTACCGCGCGACTGCCGACAAAAAGACGCACGTGTACATATTACTCACCTGCGGTCTGGGGATTTTGTCACTCATGAACATCCGTCCGTTCGGTTTTCCGATCGCGTGCATTCCGACGGGACTTTTGATCCTCGTCAGCGCATATTGCGGTGCGGAAACGGGAGGCTGTCTTGCAGGGGTGTGCATAGGCTGTGTTGCGGGCTTTGCCGATGACGGCGGTTATACGGTCATTTCCTGTTGCATGGGCGGTCTGCTTGCCGGCATCTGCATACCTGCCGGGAGAACGGCCGCGGCACTGGCATATCTCCTTTCTTCCATGCTCACCATGATTACAAACGGTGTCACGGGCAACCCCTTTTTGTATGTTACGGCCACGCTTGCGGCAGGCATTCTGTTCATTCTCTTGCCAAAAAAACGCATACAAAAAGCGGCTCCGCTGTTGTGTTCATTCAATACCGCTTCCGCTGAAAACGGAATGCGTTCTCTGTTGTGTCACCGCCTGCAGACAGCACAAAACGCCGTGCGTGAATTCGCCCTGACCGCCGCACAGGTCAATGCCCGCATTGCAAAAATGAAAGCCCCGCGCGAACAGGAAATCTGCCATCACGTGCGCAGTGTCTGCTGTTCGGACTGTCCGCGTCAATCCCTGTGTTGGGATCATTCCCTTGCAAGTCTGCGTCCCGTTTTTCTGCAGGCGCAAAAACAATTACAGACCGACGGAACGCTGACACTCTCCACATTGCCCGATCGCCTGACCGCCGTTTGCAGAAAACCCGATGCATTGGTCGGCTCCTTCAACGATGCCTACGCACGGTTTTTGCAAAGAAATGCACAGAACAAAGAGCTCGTTGCCGTCAAACGTCTGGCGAGTGCGCAGTTGCAAACTGCGGCAGGTGTATTGGATGACCTCGTGCAGAACAACAGCGGCGGCGAAGCACTTCCTTCGCTGACGCAATCCGCCGCACAACTGTTGCGTTCTGCCGACATCGCCTTTGATACGCTCCACGCGGAACGCAACGAAAATGAAAGAATATTTATACATATCACATTCAATCAAAGACCTGCAAGAAAACAATTGCAAAAAGCCGAACAATTGCTTTCCCAAAAACTTGCTTTGCGCTTTGCCGCCCCCGTACGCAGTGACGAAAAAGGCTTGCAATACTGCCTTTACGAACTGCCCGTTTTTTCCGTTCAATGTGAAAACGAACAGCACATCGGAGGCAATGAGCAGATCTGCGGCGATTCCGTATGTTGCTTCAAAGACGCGAAGGGCAACTTTTTCGCTGTTTTGTCGGACGGCATGGGTACGGGTGAACGTGCAGCCCTCGACAGCATGATGACAACCTCACTTGCACAGACCTTGTTGCGCGCAGGCATGAGCGTTTCGTGCACCGCAAACCTTGTCAATGCGGCATTGCTTTTGCGTTCAAGACAGGAAACGGTGGCAACGCTGGACATTGCGAAAATTGATCTGTATACAGGTAACGTGAATATTTATAAAGCAGGTGCATCCTTTTCCGTTTTGCATAACAAGAGCCGGACTTCCATCATTGAACTGCAGTCTCTGCCCTTGGGGATCCTCGAAGATACCGACATCGGCAACTGTGAATTCACCATGCGCGACGGAGATTGCCTGTATCTTCTTTCGGACGGAGCGAGTATGCTGTCCTACGAATTCTTCAAAGATCTGCCCGCAGAACAACACAATTCACACGAAAACGTGAGCCGTATTATCCGCGAAGCAAAGGAAAGCAGTCCCGGCAACAAAGCCGACGACATCACCTGCCTGCGCATCTGTCTTACCCGTCAGACGCAGAACGCGGTTCGTAAAAATGCACGCAGAGTGCAGGCCGAACCGATCCCCGTTTACAGTGAGTAAAAACGCACGCAGAAGTACTTTATGTATTTTAAGAGCACTCCCGTTCACTGTGGGCAAAAAGATGCATTCAAAACCGTATAAATTCCTATGCAAGCCCGCCTTTCGGCCGTTCGTTTGTGCAAACTGTCCAAATGAACGGTCGAATATTCTACTTCCTGTTGTGAAATAGGGATTTGAAATACGAAAAATTTTATATATAATTAAATTAAGAAACTTTGGGTTTCTGTTAACTTTACATTTCTCAAATAAGGGAGGATATTTATCATGAGTGAAAAACTGCGTATCGGTATCATCGGCTGCGGCGGCATTGCCAACGGCAAACATATGCCCGGACTCTCCAAATTCCCGGACAAATGCGAACTGGTTGCATTCTGCGACATCGACGAGGAAAAAGCAAAAGCAGCCGCCGAAAAATACGGCATTGAAGGCGCAAAAGTTTACTTCGGCAGTGAAACCGCTTACAAGGAACTGCTCAAGGACGAGACCATTGACATCGTTCACGTCTGCACACCCAACCGTTCTCACTCTTTCATTACAATAGATGCACTTGACGCCGGTAAGCACGTCATGTGTGAAAAGCCCATGGCAAAAACATACGCCGAAGCCGTTGCCATGTGTGAAGCGGCAAAACGTACGGGCAAAAAACTGGCCATCGGTTACCAGAACCGTCAGACACCCGAAAACATCTACGCAAGAAGCGTCATAGAAAGCGGCGAACTGGGCGAGATCTACTACGGCAAAGCCCTTGCCATCCGCCGCAGAGCCGTTCCCACATGGGGCGTTTTCCTCAATGAATACGAACAGGGCGGCGGTCCGCTGATCGACATCGGCACCCATGCACTGGACCTTACCCTGTGGATGATGAACAACTACGAACCCAAAATGGTCGTCGGCAACACCTTCGCAAAACTGCGCGACCAGACCAATACCGGCAACGCATGGGGCGACTGGAATCCCGAAAAGTTCACGGTCGAAGATTCCGCATTCGGCTACATCGTCATGAAGAACGGTGCGGTCGTGGTTCTTGAATCGAGTTGGGCACTCAACATTGCACATCCCATCGAAGCATCCTATATGCTTTGCGGCGTCAACGGCGGCATCGATACGGTCGACGGCGTAACGGTCAACTACGTCAAACATGGCAGACAGACCGTTGAAAAACCCAATCTCAACGCAGGCGGCGTAGCATTCTACGAAGGCAACCAGAGCGGCGATGCATCCGTGGTCGACATGGGCCGTTGGCTCAAAGCCATCGAAACGGACACCGATCCCTGCGTGCTTCCCGAACAGGCGGCTACCGTTACCCGTATCTTAGAAGCCATTTACACATCCGCAAAGACCGGTCAGCCCGTCTACTTTGACTGATATCGGAGGACAACAAGATGAAACTTGCCGTACAACTTTATTCCGTACGCGACCACATCAAAAGCGGAGAAGATCTTTTGAACATTCTTCCCAAGATCAAAGAACTGGGCTTTGAAGGCGTTGAATTTGCAGGCTATTTCGGCGTGGATGCCGAAGTGCTGAAAGCAAAACTGGACGAATGCGGTCTGGTTGCCGTCGGCGCACACATGGGGCTGCAGGATTTCCTGCCCGTCAACATAAAAGCCACCGCAGAATACGTCAAAAAACTCGGTCTTAAATATGTCGGTGTCGGCGGAGCACCGCACGGCACGTGTGCGGAATCCACCAAAACCGCAAAGATCCTCGGAAAAGGTGCCGAAAAGATCGGCATTCCCACCTATTACCACAACCACACGGAAGAATTCAAGGTCTTCCGCAACGGCAAAACCGCCATGCAGGTCATGGCAGAATACTGCAAACTGGAACTGGATACGTATTGGAGTTTCTGCGCAGGCATCGACAACTACGATTACATCACCAAAAACGTTGACGATATCATCCTGCTGCATATCAAGGACGGCATCGACCGCAAACCCATGGCCCTCGGAGAAGGCAACAACGATCTTGCCGCCGTTATCAAGGCCGCCAAGGATGCAGGCATTGAATGGGTGATTCTTGAAAACGACGATCCCGTTCCCAACGGACTTGCAGACATCGGCCGCAGCATGAAGTGGCTCAAAGCCAACGTATAAGTATTTTAACGAAGTATCGACGGGAATCCGCCCGTAAAAAACGGGTTCGGATTACACTTTCACCTTAAGGAGAAAAAAGCATGAAAATAGGCGTATTTACCACTCTTTTAAGCAATCTTTCACTGGAAGAAGCTCTCAAATATTTCACCTCCCTCGGCATTGAAATGGTCGAGATCGGTTGCGGCGGCTATCCCGGCAACGCACACGCAAATCCCGACATTCTGCTCAACGATGACAAAGCACTTGAAGAATTCAAAGCCACCATTCAAAAATACAACGTCGAGATCAGTGCCCTTTCCTGCCATGCAAACCCGGTGCATCCCAACAAGGAAATTGCCGCAAAGTTCGACAACGTCATCAAAGACACCATTCTGCTTGCCGAAAAACTCGGCATTCATCAGATCAACACCTTCTCCGGTTGCCCCGGTGACAGCGAAAACGCTAAATACCCCAACTGGGTAACCTGTCCGTGGCCCAATGACTTCTCGGAAGTGCTTGAATGGCAGTGGAACGAAGTGCTTATTCCCTATTGGAAAGACACGGTTGCTTTTGCAAAAGCACACGGCGTAGACAAGATCGCACTCGAACTGCATCCCGGCTTCTGCGTATACAACACGCAGTCCCTGCTTCGTCTGCGTGAAGCGGTCGGCCCCGAGATCGGTGCCAACTTCGATCCGTCCCACCTTATTTGGCAGGGCATGGATCCCATTGTTGTCATCCGCACCCTCAAGGATGCCATTTTCCACGTTCATGCCAAAGACACCCGCGTGGACAAATACAACACCGCCCGTACAGGCGTTCTCGACATGACACCCTATGCCGATGTTATGAACCGTGCCTGGTCATTCCGTTCGGTCGGCTACGGCAACGACGAACTGTACTGGAAAGACATCGTCAGC
>JAFQKN010000194.1 GCA_017396895.1 Clostridia bacterium | reverse complement strand
GTTGTTTCGCAGAAAACTACCGGGGGCGATCCTGCTTGCGGCATATGATAGACCCATGAAGGCGGAAGAATTATCTCTTGAGTTGGGTGTTGCAATGCCGTATCTGGAGGAGGAACTGGATATATTGGAAACGGCATCGGTGCTTAAGTTTGACGGGAAAAGATATCAGACCAACATTGTGATCGTTAAAGACCGTTATGAAACAGAGGTTGAGTTAAAAACACAAGACCTGTATGAAAGGGTTGCCGCCCGTATTTTTGAGCAGATCGAAAGTGTACTTGCGCATATCATCAAACAACCGTTTGATGCGGTCGGTTATGACCGCAACGCAATGCTGTTTTGTCTGATGAATGTTGTTTTGAATCGCGCTTGGTTTGCGGCTGACGAAAAATCGCCCATCTCCCCGTATCAAGCCTTACCCATGGGCGGTCACGGCTGGATCTTCGGCTATGACAACGACTTTTTGCATCATCGCTTTAACGGAGTTTCTTTGGAAACGGTAAATTCCGAAAATACGGTCTGGTTCAATGTTTTTAATTACAAGGCCATTGCAAAACAGCAGCAATACGACTACCTGTCTTTCAGCGGCAATGCATCAGCCATGTGGGATGCAATTCTGCAGAAAAAGGCAGATCACGATAATCCGGTTTTGCCGATCCTGATTGAAAACCGTTTCATTGCCTGCAAAAACGACCGTTTGTGCGCTCTGTTTCCCGTTTTTGAGAAGCAAGAGTTTGCAAATCTTTGCAATATATTGTCCGATGCCATTGTCAGCGCGGCTGATTGCATGATCCGTGTTTCCGATATTGCTGAACCGATCCTGAAACAGTATGCACCCAAAACCCTTTGGGGACAGTGTGCAGACATTGCAAAGATCAACCACCGCCTGAATACGGCCGCATACTTAACGGAGGAACTGTTGAAAAAAGGAAAATTACTTCTTCCGACCGAAAAAGCACCGCTGGGTGTGTTTGCTGTCAAAAAATAACAAGAAACCCGATCTGCGGAATTTCAAAGTTCCTGAGATCGGGTTTTTCTTTGCATTGTTTATTCTTCAAGCGTCCATTTTTGCTGCATGATAACGCAAGGGCCGTTTTCTTCTGCTTTTGCATAAAAAACGGTCAGCAGACTGCCGTCTTTCAGTTCAACCGTGGCGGGGTATCCCAAATCACCGCTGATGCCGTTTACATATAACGTATGGTCTTTGTCCCATGTGTTGCCGTTGTCCTTTGAAAACATAATACGAATCTCATAAGGAGCCTGCCTGTATCCGTAAGCGGCGATCAGCACGCCCGATGAATGTTGCAATAAATGAACGGGTGCACCGCCGAAATCAGGCAACACGCGAACAGGTTTTGACCATGTTTTTCCTTTGTCTGCGGATACGGTCTGATAGACCGTGAATGTCTGTTCCACGCGGAAATGGCAAAGAATATCTCCGTTTGGCAGTTCAACGGCGTAAGGTTCGTTGGCGTAAAGTTTTTCCCCGTTTTCGTATGTGTCGTCCACGCGGCCGAGATATGTCATCCTGCCGTCGGTGTCGATCTGATAGGCGGCAAGATATACGTCTTCTTCCGAAAATGCATCATCATCGCGATACACTGAACCGATCCAGAACAGGGAACCGTCCGACAGTTCGATCGGTCCGTGGGGAGATGTGACAGGACTTTTGTATATGGGGCCGAACGTCACACCGTTATCAAAACTGAATCTGAAAGTTGAACCGATGGCCTCCTTTTCTTCTTCATCGGATATCGTTTCGAGATAGGAGAGAATGTAATTTCGCTTTTCGTCCGGTTCGTCCGCACAATGCTCACGTTGCATCTGACGGGTGTTATTGAATGAAGTCAGCATCAGCCCGGATTTTCCGAACGGACAAAGACCGACATCGCGATCATCCAATACCGTGTCAATGACCGGGAAAGGATGTGTGTAGCTTTCACCTTCGTTTTCGCTGATTGCAAGCACAGCCTTTCCGAACGGGCAAACGTGACCGATCCGATAGCCAGATGCGCCCACTGCAATTTTTCCGTTTTTGAGTATGGTGACCGTCGGCCAACCGAAATACCCGTGTTTGCTCTGCGGATTGCTCAGAATGGTTTTGTGTGAGCCGATTGTTTTGATTTTCATTTGCAATCACATCCTTTTTTTGTGTGACGGAATAAACCTGTTTTTCTATTGTAGCATCTGCATAAAGAAAAAGCAATTGCTAAAGTAGAAAATACTGAAAATGCTGAAAATACTGTTGACAAATGCCTATGTTTTTATAATAATAAATATGAGAAATTATGCCATTGCGTGGCTGTAGTTTAGCAGGAGAATTATTATGAATAATCGCAATCATCCTTTTTTGAGCGCGAAATGGATTGCCGCCGATTCGGCAGTCGCATCCCCGCTGTTTGTGCGTTCTTTTTTTGCGCATAATGTAAATAAAGCAACTTTACATATCACTTCGCTTGGTTTTTTTGAGGCATCCGTCAACGGAACCAAAGTGACCGACGGGATGTATCTGCCTGTTGTGACCGATTATGAAAAACGCGATATGAGCCGATGGATCTATCCCATTTTTGATGATCTTACCCATAGACTTTATTACTATGATTTCGATGTTACCGACAAAGTGCGCGAGGGGCAAAATGAACTGCTCATTCAACTCGGCAACGGTTGGTACAAGCAGACCGAACGTGTCGCAGAGGGAGAGATGGCCTTCGGTGATACGCTGAAAACTATTTTCGTATTGGCACTGGAAACTGAATCGGGAATACAATACATCTGCTCTGACGGCAGTGAAACATGGAAAGAAAGTGAAATCCGTTACACCAATCTGTTCATCGGTGAAGTGCTTGATCCCGCCGCCTGCACCGGAGAAACAACCCCCGTTTTTATTGTTGATGCACCCGAAACCGAATTGAGTGCGGCCATCGGCGTTGCAGATGGCTGTATTCGTACGATTACACCGCGTTTGCTTTCAGAGCATGACGGCAAGCGCATCTATGATGCAGGTGAAAATATCAGCGGCTATGTACGCGTGAGAACCGCCGCTGAAAAAGGAAGTCGCATTCAACTGCGCTTTTCCGAAGAACTGTATGAAGACGGAACACTTGATTTTACCCGCATCGGCGGAGAATATGTGTGTAAATCAGGCAGACATCAGATTCAGCAGGATCTTTTTATTTGTGACGGAACTTACCGTGTTTTTGAGCCGAAATTTGTCTGGCACGCATTCCGTTATTTTGAGATCACGGGTGATTATGATGCGGTTGAAGCGGTTGTTGTGCACAGTGATGTTTCCGTCACATCTTCGTTTGAAAGTTCATCGGAAGGGTTTAACTTTTTGTATGATTCGTTCATTCGTTCGCAACTGACGAATATGCACGGCAGCATTCCGTCGGATTGTCCGCACCGTGAACGGCTCGGCTATACGGGAGACGGACAGGTTTGCGCACCTGCCGCCATGCTTTTACTTGACAGTCGAGAGTTTTACAGAAAATGGATACAGGATATACTTGACTGCCAGGACAAGGTCGGCGGTCATGTTCAGCACACCGCACCTATGATGGGCGGCGGCGGAGGACCCGGAGGTTGGGGCTGTGCGATCGTAACCGTACCCTATGCGTATTATAAGGCATTCGGGGAAAAGGAAATGTTGGTTCGTTGCTATGAACCGATGCGCCGATGGCTGTCTTATTTGATGTCACACAGTGAGAACGGACTTGTTGTGCGCGAGGAAGAAGGCGGCTGGTGCCTTGGTGATTGGTGTACGCGTGAGCCGATTGAAATTCCGGAGCCGTTTGTCAATACCTGTTATCTGCTTGTGGTTTTGCGCTTGCTTTGCGAGATCGCAAAGATCATTAAGAGAACAGAGGATATTACAGAGTATGTTTCTTTGATCGCGCAGACGGAAAAAGCGATCTGCAAAGCATATAAGAATGAGCAGACGGGATCGTTCTGCAACGGTGTGCAGGGTGCGGATGCCTATGCCGTATGGGCAGGGCTTTCGGATATTGAAACCGTACACGCACTTGCCGAAAAATACGATGCTCTCGGTCATTTTGATACCGGTTTTATTGCGACCGATATTCTTTGCGCATTGCTGACGGAATACGGACATGAGGATACTTTCTTTGATCTTCTGCAAAGTGAGCAATTCGGCACGTACCTTTATATGAAACGTCACGGTGCCACGACCGTATGGGAAAACTGGGACGGCGGCGGTTCGCATAACCATCCCATGTTCGGTGCACCTGCCCGCTATCTGTTTACCGACATTCTCGGTATCCGACAGCCGCATGACAGCGTCGCTTTTGAAAAACTGAGGATCGCACCTTGTATTCCGAACGGGCTGGATTTTGCACGAGGTAAACTCGTTTTGCCTTGCGGAGAGGTAAGTGTATCGTTTGAGCGCAAAGAAAAGGGCATTGCCTTTACCGTTTGCATTCCCGAAAATAAAACGGCAGTGTTTGTTTACGAAGATCATTTTTGCAATCTCTTTGCAGGTGAAAACACGTTTTTGTTTTGAACAGAAGTGAATGAAAATACACTTTATTACGGAGGATGAAGAAAATGAAACGCTTTATCTGCTTTTTACTCGCTTTTTGCATTTTATGTTCATGCAGTATGAGTTTTGCATCGGCGGTTGCGGATGAGAATCCGACGGTTTCTCAACTGCAATTGCGTGTTGAGTCGTTTTTCGGCAGTGCGATCAGTCTTTTTGCGAGGATGTGGAACAGTATGTGTAAAACAGATGAAACGAACATCCCCGCCATGCAAGTGCGCGATCACGCATGGGTGGAGTATAACGAAGACGGCTTCGGCCTTCAGCCTGAAATGACTTTGCAGGCGCAGACATGGGTTGCCGTTGAGGTCAGTTTTGAAAGCAGTAAACAATATGCCGATCCGTTCAATGATGCGGATGTGGATCTGTTGCTGTGTGGCAACGGAAGACTTTATACCGTGCCCGGGTTCTGGGACGGCGGCAACGTGTGGAAAGTGCGTTTTGTCTGTCCGTCTGCCGGAACATGGCATTTCAAAACCGTCTGCACCGATGAAACAAACAAAGGCCTTCATCTTCGTTCGGGAAAAGTTGAATGTGAGACCTACAACGGTGAATACGATATTTACAAGCACGGTTTTGTGACAACAAGACACGGTGAAAAGTATTTTACATACGACGATGTAACACCGTTTTTCTATCTCGGTGACACCCATTGGAGTCTTGGTGACGAAACGGTTGATATGGTGAAGGTCATTTGCGAACAGCGTGAAAAACAGGGCTTTACCGTTATGCAAAGCGAACCCATCGGGGCGACGTTTGATATGGCGAACGGTATCACGCAGGATGATATGCAGGGTTTTGCCGTTTACGATGAAAAATTCAAAATCATTGCCGATCACGGCTTCGTACACGCAAACGCACAGTTTTTCTTCCCGTATTTTATGGAAGTGCTCATTGCAAACAACGGCGGTTATTCAGATGCAGTTATGACGGGCAAGATCGACGGTAAAACCGTTTCCATGCACGATCTCAGCGATCAGGCCAAACAGTATCTCGAAAAGATTTCCCGTTATTGGGTGGCAAGATACGGTGCATATCCCGTTCTGTGGACCTTGGGACAGGAAGTGGATAATGATTTTTATTGGAATGATTCCACGCATCCCGATTGGAATTTTATCAACAATCCCTATAAGTTGGTTGCGGAGTATATGGATAAATACGATGCCTACGATCATCCGCTGACCGCACATCAGGAAAACAGCGGTGCAACAGCCGCCTACGGAGACGGTAAAAATGCGGAAGAAAAACTGAAAGTCTACCGCAAGGGTGTAAGTGCATCCTGTTTCCGTGATGTCCGTGCGCATGATTTTTATGCCGCACAATGGACACCGGGCAAAACCGGGATGAGTGATTTTGAAGTTGAAAAAGATTACTGGTACAATTCACAGGGCAAACCTGTTGTGAATTATGAAGGACAGTATTGCTATCTGTGGACAAAAAATTTCGGTGCAAGAATGCAAGGCTGGCTTGCTTTCTTAAACGGTATGTACGGTTACGGCTGGGGAGGCCATGACACATGGAGTTATCTGAATGCGTTCGATGAAGAAAACGACAGCAGTGACGGTGTGGATGTCATAACAAGTGCCGAAAAGCAAGCCGCAACATGGCAGGATTCTCTTGAATATGCAAGTTCTTATCAGGTCGGTTATATGCGTAACTTCCTGTCGCAACTTGATTGGTATGATCTGATTCCGCGATTTGATAATAAATCCTATTTTGTGCCTTGTCTGCACGTCTATTATGCGTATGCAAGCACTGCTGATAACAGACAGATCGTGATTTATTTCTATTCCTTTACCGATGATTCGGTCGCACAGAATACCAATACGAAAATGAAGGGCGGTGTTCTGACGGGTACGGTCGGTAATCTGCAACCCGATTCGGAATACACCTATGAATGGTTTGATCCGATCACAGGCACGGTTGTTGAAAGCGGCACCTTTGTTTCTTCACGCATCGGAACATTCTTTATCGGAGAAAGACCGAACGATACGGATATGGTTATCAGAATTCAGTTGAAAGACAGCGAGGTAGCGCAATGAAACTGTTGAAACGTACCTACGTTCCGTTTACGCAATGGAAAGAAAAATCAAAGCAAACCGAATACACCGAACCGACACCTTTGCTTGCGGAAGACGGGACGTTGCTTGCCAAAGGATGGGCAAGGAGAAATGTGTTTGAGTATGACCGCAATCTTGTAAAAAAAGGTATCATCAGCCGTAAGGAATGGGATTTTTATACAATTACCGACGGCAAAATGCAACTTCTTGTCAGTTTTGCAAACATCAATATCGGCGGTTACGTTGCTGCGAAACTTACCGACCTTATAACAGGAGAAGTCGTTGCCGATGCGATCTCTTACTTTGTCGGCGGCAATAAATTTGTGCCGCCGGCCAAAGGGGATGTCCCGAACCGTTTTAAAGGGAAGATCGGTAAGGCCGAATTTGATTTTCAAACCAAAGAAACCGAACGCACGTTGCATTTTACAAAACCACATAAGGGTAAAACCGTAGTCTGTGATGTGCAGATGGATATTTTGCCCGGTATGGAGAATATCACCACCGTTCTGCCCTTTGCAGAAGATCCGACACGTTATTTTATGACCACAAAGCAGGCTTGTATGCCCACGAGAGCCACATACCGATTCGGTGACTATGTTTACGAGTTTACAAAAGAAAATTCGTTTTGCGCCATGGACTGGGGTAGAGTCAACACCGTGCATGAAATGGTTTGGTATTGGGGAAGCGGTTCGACATGGCTTTATGATGCGCAAGGTGAAAAACACCTGTTCGGTTTTGAAATCACATGGGCCATCGGTGACGAAAGCCATGCCACCGAAACCTGTTTGTTCTACGACGGTAAGGTGCATAAATTCGGTGCTGTCGATGTTAAAGAATTCCCCAAAGACCGCTTTATGGAGCCGTGGGAGTTTGTGAGTGAAGACGGCAGATTCAACATGACCATGCAACCCACGCTTGACAATCACAGTGACGTGGATTTTAAGGTCGGCAGAATGAACTGCCATCAGATCTACGGCATTTGGAACGGCAATGTCACATTGGATGACGGTACGGTTCTGGAAATCAAAGATCTGTTTGCTTTCTGCGAATATGTGGAAAACAGATGGTAAATGCAAAAAACAGAAAAGAGGATAATCTATCGTGAACAATGCAATTTCACAGCTTGCAAGCAAAACCATTACCACCGCATTGGGAGGCTTGTTTGCAATTTCATATATTAAAAACGGCGGTAAGGGAAAAATCAAAAAAGTGCCTGCCGATTTTACTCCCGTTCTGCGTTTTGCCGTTTGCAGTGATATTCATCTCAACGGCGAAGAACAGCAGGATGCCGCTTTGCGTTTTGCAAATCTTTTTGAAGATATGTATGCGTATTCGCACAACAGTGATATTTATAAAACCTTTGATGCGGTCGTTGTTGCAGGTGATTTTACGGGCGGCGGTGCCGAAAAACAGTATGAAATGTACAATCGCATCGTTGCGGAACATAAAAGGGAAGAGACGCAGATGCTGACCGTACTCGGCAATCATGAATTCATCGATTACCGCGATGAGGATGCCACGGTCGGGTATACCGTTTACAAAAAATTCATCAGTGAAGAAGTGGATACGCACACCGTCATCAACGGGTATCATTTTATCGGTGTCTCCTATAACGATGACGGCAAAAAGTTTTCAACCAAACTGGATTGGTTGACCGCTGAACTCGAAAAAGCAAAAAAGGATGATCCGAAAAAACCGATTTTTGTCTATCAGCATCCGCATCCCTTTGCAACCGTTTACGGCAGTATCAACTGGGGTACGTTTGAAGTGCGTAAAGTGTTGCAGAACTATCCGCAGGTGGTGGATTTTTCGGGACATTCCCACTATGCTCCCGGTGATCCGCGTTCTGTATGGCAAGGCTCATTTACGGCTGTCGGCAGCGGTTCTTTGGCTGCTTTTATGGGCAATCTCAATTACATAGAGGGCGACAAGGACGCACCCGGCCGATCGGGCGGTTTCTGGTTGGTTGAAGCGGATGCAAACGGCAACGTGCGTCTTCGTTTGTATGACATTGAAAACCGTTGTTTTTTTGAAAACATTGATTATTATTTGACCGATCTTGCCGATTCTTCCAAGCGTTCCAATACGTGGAGCAAGCAGAAATCGTTTGATACTGCGCCCGTATTTCCGAGCGACGCCGATGTTACAGTTCAAACGGATGCCGACGGAAATGCCGTTTTGTGTTTTTCCGAAGCGCACGGCTATTATACTGCAGAGAATTACAAGATCACTGTCAAAAACAGTGCCAAAAAAAGTGTGTTCGAAAAAACAGTCATTTCCGACTACGTCCGTGCTAAGGGAAGCACGGTACAGACGGTTCTCGGCAAGCTTGACCGCGGAGAATACCGTGTTTGGATCACCGCTTACAGCCCCTATGCAAAACGCGGTGCAACGCTCACAAAAACAATTACCCTCTGAAATCCGTTTGCGGAGGTGCAAGCTAAATGAAATACAGGGTTGACCATGACTATCATATCCATTCACATTTATCCTCATGCTCAAATGATCCCCTGCAAAGCACGCAGCGTATTCTGCAGTATGCAAAGGATGAGCATCTGCATAAGATCTGTGTGACGGATCATTACTGGGATGACACAGTTCCGGGTGCATCCGAATGGTACAAAAAACAGAATTATCCGCACATTGCACAGTCACTGCCGCTGCCGCAAGCGGACGGTGTTGATTTTCTGTTCGGCTGCGAAACGGATATGGATATGCATAAAACAGTCGGAATCCCTCGTGAACGCTTGCGTGATTTTGATTTTATTATTATCCCTACAACGCATTTGCATATGACGGATTTTACCATACGCAGTGCATGCACGGATTGTGAAAGCAGAGCTGCATTATGGGTGCAACGCACGGAGCATCTGTTCTCTTTGGAGCTGCCGTTTGAAAAAATCGGCATTGCACATCTTGCCTGTGAACTGCTCAACAGACAATCCCGGGCACTGTATTTGCAGACACTGCAAATGATCGGAACTCAGGACATGGAACGCATTTTTTCAAAATGTGCAGCGGTCGGTGCGGGCATAGAACTGAATCAATCCGATATGTCATTTTCAGCTTCCGAAGCAGATATCGTATTACGAATGTTCCGCATAGCAAAGTCCTGCGGCTGTAAGTTTTATCTCGGAAGTGATGCACATCATCCTGCCGCATTTGCAAAAACAAAAGCCGTGTTTGAGCGTGCTGTTGATTTGCTTGATTTGCAGGAAAGCGATAAATTCCGCATCGGAGGAAAAGTATGAGTGCTTTTACCGATATTTTTATTAAAGACCGTGCAGATCCTTATATCACAAAGGGATCGGACGGATATTACTATTTTACCGCATCTTTCCCGATGTACGGCAAAGACGATCCGCAAGGTTACGACAGAATCATTCTTCGCAGAAGCAGAACGGTTGCAGGTTTG
>JAFQKN010000193.1 GCA_017396895.1 Clostridia bacterium | reverse complement strand
TGCGGATCCGATCGCGTCCACTTCGTTTTTGAAACTGTATGCCATTAAGCGGATCGCACCTGTTTGACTGTCTGCGGCCGCAAGCGCATTGGCTTCGCTACCGTTTTTAAGCCACGTTTTTTTACCGCCGTCCACGGCGATGCGCTGCATACCGTCGAAACCTGCAAACAACTTGGCAACATGGTAACTGACTGTGGGATTGCCGTCCAGAAGACCGTTTGAAAGCCAGTACCAGGAGGAGAAGTAGGAAAGACCGCTGTCTGCCGATTGCATCCAGAGTCTTGCATCGTACGCCGCCTGCCACGTATAACCGACCGTCCGGCTGAGCAACTGGCTGTCTCCGGCACCCGAGGTGTTGCCCGAAAGAATTCTGCCTTCGTCAATGCCGTAGAACAGATCGGTCAGACCTACGCTCTCGGCATAGTTTTTCAGATGTGCAACCGTTTCGGGGAGTGTGAAACCGCCTGTGAATTCGCCGGGGCAGCTGTCGTAGAAAGATGCGGTCAAAAAGTCCACTTTGCTACCCTTTTTGCCGTTGGCATAGTTGGTGCCGTTGGCAAGGTGATCGATGAAAATGCGCTCATCCCACAAACCTTCCGTGACGGTCATGGAGTGTGCACCGACACAGATCTCATCCCCCAATACATCCACAAGGGCTTGTACGGTGTAATCGTACAGTTTGCAAAATTGACGTGCACTTTCCTTTTTATCGCCGCCGACAGCCATGAACCAATCGGCATTTTCATATTCCGTCATAACGCCGAACCGCCATGTGCGTACTTCTTCTGCACCGAAGCGGTCAAGCAGAGCCTGTGCCAGTGCCGCAATGTAATTATAATAAACATTATAATCATCGGGCGGATATACGTTGACTTCAAAACCGCCGATCGTGCAATCTTTGGAATATTTCATCGGCACGTTGCCCAGTTTCAGATGCGGTTTTGCACCCAATTGCAATATGCCTTCGCAATTGTCCAAAAGACGGGAAAAATCGTAATCGTCAAGCACCTGTGTATTGTAGGGATCTTTGAACATATCTCTGGTTGCATTGCCGCCCGAACACTGCATCAGTTGCACGTATTCAACGAATTCAAAAATGTCATATTCCTCATTGTTTTTTGCGCCGATAAAGGAATTTCCCATTTCCCACACGTTGACACTCTGCATCAGGTTGTCCATGGTTGCCTGCGTTTGGGCAGGATCTACGGTAAATGTCGTTTCAATGCGGTTGTCAAAAGAAACGATCGGAGAACAGATCATCATAAGTAAAGACAAAATTGCGGTAATGATTCGCATGAGCATATTCATTGTGTGTCCCTCCTGTTGTTTTGATAAAAAAACGGCAGCAAAATAAATGCTGCCGAAGCAATCATACGGTCGATTTGCCGGTGTCTTCGTTTTTGATACTCATGGAGAATACGATCGCAAGAACAATCACAGCGCCGAACGCGAGCAGAATGCCCGTGCTTGCAAAACCGATCTCAAGGTGTTTGAACGTAACCAAGGAATTGGCAAGGCCGGACAGATTCAGCCCCAGCGATTCGCTGAGTGCATCCGAAAGGGTAGACAGTGCACCCGAAAGATCGACCTGCGTTCCGTCGGGAGCCGTGGTAGCCCCCGTGTTGATGTTGGAAAGCAGAGTGGAAACATTGACCGTTCCGTTGAGAATGGGCTTGGCAAACTTGTCAAAGAAGTTGCCCATGAGAACGGTGGACAGCATACCGCCTGCGGCAAAACCGGCCGTGAGCATCCTTTTGTTCGTAAAAATGCTGAAGATCATGATGAGCAGTACGAACACAAGGATCAGTGCAATGCAGGCAAGAGCCGCATACAGCCAGTTGATCGTCGGAATGAGTTCTTTGATCGAACCGCCGTCATTGTTTTCGGAATACTGTTTGAAGAGTTTGATGTAACTTGAAAGCTGGCTGTTTTCGTCATTTGCGGCGGAAACAAGGCGAACCACGGAATTGTATTCGTCAATGCCGAGAGATTGGTTGGAGAGCAGTGTGCCGCCCAGTGAAACGCGCAGAATGGGCAAAAACAAAAGGGCCAGAATGACACACAGTGCCGTCAGCGGGAGAATGATTTTAGACAGGATACGCATATTGGTTTGCTCCTTTCATTTTGAAACCGAGACTTATTTGCCCCAGGAAGAATTCAGTTGTACGGTGCGGTTGAGCACAATGTGATCGGCCGTGCTGTCTTTATCCACGCAGAAATAACCCTGGCGCATGAACTGGAACACGTCACCTTCTTTGATGCTGCGCAGTCCGCCTTCGAGTTTGCAACCCGTGCGTACAATGAGCGAATCGGGATTGAGGTTGTTGGTGAATGCACCGTTTGATTCGTCGGAGGGATTCTCCACGCTGAACAAACGGTCATACAGGCGAATTTCGGCATCCACACAATCGTCTGCGCTGACCCAGTGCAGAGTACCCTTGACTTTTCTGCCGTCGGGGGATTCACCGCCCTTGGAGGCTTCGTCGTAGGTGCAGTGTACCACGGTCACGTTGCCGTTTTCATCGGTTTCATAGGAAACGCATTTTGCAAAGTAAGCACCTTTCAGGCGTACTTCGTTGCCCGGATACAGGCGGAAATACTTTTTGGGCGGATCGATCATGAAGTCGCTCTGTTCAATGTAGATCTCGCGCGAGAATGTGACTTCTCTTGTGCCGAGTTCGGGATGATCGGGATGTACTTCCACGTTGATGGTTTCGGTTTTGCCTTCGGGATAGTTGTCAATGACCACTTTCAGCGGTTCAATGACAGCCATGGCTCTGGGGGCGGTTGCATTGAGCACATCACGCACGCAGGATTCAAGCAGACCGTAATCGACCACGCTGTTGGCTTTGGAAACGCCGATCTTTTCAACGAAACTACGGATCGCGGCGGCAGGATAACCTCTGCGGCGCATACCGCAAAGGGTGGCCATGCGCGGATCGTCCCAACCCGTAACGATGTTGTCACGCACCAAAGCAAGACATTTTCTCTTACTGGTCAGGCAGTAGTTGAGGTTGAGTCTTGCAAATTCGATCTGTCTGGGCGGTTCTTCAAAACCGATCTCTTTGATGAACCAGTCATACAAAGGACGGTTGTTTTCAAATTCGAGTGTGCAAAGCGAATACGTTACGCCTTCTCTGGCATCCGACAGGGGATGTACGAAGTCATACATGGGATAGACGCACCATTTGTCACCGGTCTGGTGGTGTGACACGTGCATGATGCGGTAAATGACGGGATCGCGCATGACGATGTTGGGAGAAGCCATGTCGATCTTTGCGCGAAGCACACGGCTGCCGTCGGGGAATTCACCTGCGGTCATGCGGCGGAACAGATCGAGGTTTTCTTCCACAGAACGGTCACGGTAGGGACTGTTTTTGCCGGGTTCGGTGAGGGTGCCTCTGTATTCGCGCATTTCTTCGGCTGTCAGATCGCAAACGAAAGCCTTGCCTTTTTCAATGAGTTTGATGGCGCATTCATAAACAAAATCAAAGTAGTCGGATGCATAATACACATCGTTCCATTTGTAGCCGAGCCATTCGATGTCGGCTTTGATGGCTTCCACGTATTCCACGTCCTCTTTGGACGGATTGGAGTCGTCCAGACGCAGGTTGCAGATGCCGTTGTATTTTTCTGCGGTTGAAAAGTCGATGCAGATGGCTTTTGCGTGCCCGATGTGCAGATAGCCGTTGGGTTCAGGGGGGAAACGGGTCTGTACACGGGTGTTGACACCTGTGCTGAGTTCTTCGTCAATGATGTCATGTATAAAATTGGAATTGGATTTTACGGCTTCTTCCATTTTTGTTTTCTTCCTTTCTTAAATGTGGTCTGCAAAATCCGTCATGCGGGCAAATACCTTTTCTTTGCCGAGCAATTGCATGATGGTGCAAAGATCGGGTGTGTTCATTCTGCCCGTTACGGCAAGGCGGATGACACCCGAAACATCACCGACATGACCTTTGAATGCGTCGGGATTTTTCTTGTATTCTTTTACGTTGGGGGTAAAGCCGAGCGGTTCGCAAAGATCCTTGACTTTGGAGAACCAGACGTCTTTTGCATCCGCAGGATCATACACTTTCATGTATGCGTCGAGGATGGCTTTAGCATCTTC
This sequence comes from Clostridia bacterium, assembly GCA_017396895.1. Taxonomy (GTDB): domain Bacteria; phylum Bacillota; class Clostridia; order Oscillospirales; family Acutalibacteraceae; genus RUG806. Next base: position 2,902 of record JAFQKN010000193.1, on the reverse strand, counting down.
CGCTTTCACGTTTTCGGGAAGTGTATAGCAGGGAACGAACAGGCTGTCAAAGAAGTAAGAGAAGAAATCTTTGACTTCATCCCATTTCGCAATGTCTTTACGCGGCTTGGGATTGTCGCGGTCAATGTTGAAAATGGCTTTGGAGAAAGCTTCGTCTGCGGTCAGCAGTGTGAACAGTTCGGTGTCGTATTCCTTGGCCCATGCCGTTACACGGTCATAAACGGTGTCTGCGGTCATAAGGGAAATAACGCCTTTGCTGATGTCGGTGAGTTTGACAAGGTCAAACAGGCAACCCGAAACGCTCATTTTCTTGAGATTGAACGGATAGGTATTGACGTCCGCTTTCGGATTGGCTCTGCGCCAATCTTCAAATCCGCTGTTAAGCAAGGTCAAAAGGTATTCGACCACGCTTTCCTTGGGGAAACCGTTTTCAACGAAATAACTGACGGCGGCTTCGGGATCCTTTCTCTTGGAAAGTTTTCTCTTTGTTCCGTCTTCTTCGTCAATTTTCATCACCTGTGCGGTGTGGCAATACTTGGGCAGTTTGTAACCGCAGGCACGGAAAAGGGCGATGTGTGTGGGAACGGAGGAGATCCATTCTTCGCCGCGCACGACGTGGGTTGTGCGCATAAAGTGATCGTCGCACGCGTGTGCAAAGTGGTAGGTCGGTACACCGTCTGTTTTCAGCAACACTTCGTCACGCAGGTTTTCGGGCAGTTCGATCTTGCCTTTTATCATATCTTCAAAACTGATCCTGCCGTCTTCTTTTCCTTGCGAACGGAAGCGCAGCATCCAGCTTTTGCCGTCCTTTATATTCTGCTCGATCTGCTCATAAGTCAGTTCGCGGCATTTTGCCCATTTTCCGAAATAGCCTGTGATCTGTGCGCCTTCCGTCTCCTGTTTTTCTTTCATGACTGCAATGTCTTCCGCTGTGCAGAAACAGGGATAGGCAAAGCCTTTTTGCACCAGACTTTTTGCGATGGTGTGGTAAATTTCAACACGTTGGCTTTGGGTGTAGGGGCCGTATGCGCCCTGTTCGGTGCCTTCGCCCGTTGCACCTTCGTCAAAGTTGACACCGAAAGCGGTGCAACCGTCCACAATGGCTTTGACACCGTTGATCACTTCACGTTTTTTGTCCGTGTCTTCAATGCGAAGCATGGCAACACCGCCCGTCTGGTGGGCAACAAAGCAATCTGTGATGGCCTGAAACAGACCGCCGATGTGCATATAGCCCGTGGGGGACGGTGCAAAACGTGTCACTCTCGCGCCTTCGGGTAAGTTTCTGGGCGGATACTGCGCTTCCAGATCTTCGGGCGTTTTCGTCACATCGGGAAACAGCAATGCCGCTAATTTTTCATAGTCCATAGCAATAACCTCTCAAAACAAGGGATATATATCCATAATATAAATAATATAATACAAGTAAAAGAAAAAGTAAAGTTAAAATTTGAAAAATCCTTGCAACAAAATGCAAAAATGTGTACTCTTATCATTGAACAAACGAAAGGGTGGAAAAATATGAAAAGATTGTCTTTGCTTTTGGTATTGTGTTTGCTTTTGTCGGCTTTTGCCGCCTGTAATTTGCAAAATGACAACCCCACGCAGGTTGCTTTTGAGCCATCCGATGAACAGACCGACGTAAAAGCACCCGGTGAGGGCTTGTTTTACGGGATGATCGTCAAAAATATGGGAAACACACTGCTTGTGACCGAAAATAAGACGCAGGGAAAAACAGCGGGGCTGTTCACGCTTGCGACGAAGTATCTGGATGAAACGCAGGATGCATCCGTGCTTGTGCCGGGCACGTATTTTACCTTGCAATACGGCGGATATATTATGGAAAGTTATCCCGCGCAGTTCGGTGCTCCCACGGTTTTTACGTGTGACACGGCCAAGGAAGATCTTGTGACACCGCTGGTGTCGCTGATCGCTGAAAAGGTGCCGCAGAATGCCAAATGGCTGGCACTCGATCTGTCAGCGGTGGAAAATTTGTCCGACGGTGAAAAGGAAGCGGTGCAATACCTTTTGATGTGTCAGTTCGTTGACCGTTGCAGTGTAGTACAGTACGATGAAAATGCATTGAAAGCGGAAGATCTGCTGACCGCTGACGGCAGTCCCGAAAACGGTGCGGTACTGCGTTTGGACGGTCGGCTTGAAAACGGAAAACTTATCGGCACGTGGACTCTGACCGATTCTGCACAGGTCACGGAAGGCGTGTTGTCGCTGTCCGTCCCGTATTATCTCAACTGACACTTGCAAAGAATGAAAAATGTTGCTATACTGTTTGCAATAAACCGAAACGGAGAAAACGATCATGCAGGATATGCAAACACTCGCAGCAACCCATTTTTCCATGGAAGTCATCGCACCGCCCACAGGCAGGACTTTCAAAGCCGCCCTGTTTGATTTTGACGGCACACTGAGCCTTATCCGTGAGGGCTGGCGCGAAGATATGATTCCTTATTTCTGCGAAGAACTTGCCGCAACACCCGGCGCAAAGAACGAAACCGCGCAGGAAATTTACGACTGTGCCGCTGAATTTGTGGATGCACTGACGGGTAAGCAGACCATTTTTCAGTGTATGAAACTGGCCGAAGAAGTCGAAAAACGCGGCGGTGTTGCCAAAGATCCCATGGAATACAAGACCGAATATCTGCGCCGTCTGATGGCACGCATCGACGGTAAGCGCGAAGCACTGGCGAAAGGGGAGATCGAACCCGAAAGCCAGCTTGTAACCGGCTCTTATGCCGTTCTGCAGGGGCTTCTTGACCGCGGTGTCGGCATTTACTGCGCAAGCGGAACCGATCAGCCGCAGGTGCGCGAAGAAGCGGGACTGCTCAACCTGCAACAGTATTTCGGTGAACATATTTACGGTGCGCTGGACGAACACGCACAGCAGTGC
>JAFQKN010000192.1 GCA_017396895.1 Clostridia bacterium | reverse complement strand
GTATTCTCAGTTATTTTATTATGAAAACTTCGGAAAGATCTGCAAAACCGGCTACAACGTAGACTCTTTCGGACACAATGCAAACCTTCCGCAACTTCTTATGAACGCAGGAATGCCTGCTTACATTATGATGCGCCCGGGTATGCATGAAAACGACACCATTCCCCAAAGTGCTTTCATTTGGAAACATCGCGACGGTTCAAAAGTTCTTACGTACCGTATTCCGAACACATACGCATCGTCCGGCTCCAATTCACTCGAACGCGAGCGCAAGGTGTATGAAGATGCGATCAATGAAACCGGACATGGCGTTATGTTTTTCTACGGTGTGGGCAACCACGGTGGCGGACCGACAAAATCCGACATCAACTGGATGATCGATCACATGGAAGAAGACGGATGGCATGAGATGGAATTCTCCTCCCCCGATGATTATTTCCGTGATCTGCTTGTGGAAATGGTTGACCTTCCGATGTGGGAAGATGAACTGCAACATCATGCAAGCGGTTGTTATTCCGCCACCTCACTCGTCAAGCAACTCAACCGCAATGCGGAAAATGAACTGTATGCAGCTGAAAGTTTTGCAACCGTTGCAAGCGTCATCGCCGGCATGAGCCCTTCCAATGAAGAATTTGCAAAAGCATGGAAAGAAGTATGTTTCAATCAGTTCCATGATATACTTTGCGGATGTTCCATTGCGGAAGCCTACGAAGATGTACGTCACACTTTCGGTGCGGCAATCAACACAGCAATGAAAAAATACAACGAAGCAAGTCTTCGCATTGCAGGAAAGATTGATACATGGCTTGACGGTGTGAGTGATCCCGTAGACACCTGTGTACGCCACCATTCCGCCCCCGGATTTCCCCGTCCTGTTGCGGTTTTCAATCCGCTTTCTTATGAAGTTGAAGTTCCCGTGCAGACGTATCACCCGTCATCAAAAGTCAAAGATTGCAACGGCAATGAGGTTGCATTCAGCAACGTGCGCTCTTCACGTTCCAATGACTCGCATCTGGATACCGTATTTCTTGCGAATGTTCCTGCCATGGGATATGCAACCTATTGGCTGGATGAATTTGACGGTGACGAATATGCCCCCGAAAGCGATGTAAAAGCAATTGATCTTTGCATTGAAAATGAATACCTGAAAGTTACATTCAGCAAAGAAACCGGTTGCATTGCATCTCTCATCGACAAAAAGAGCGGTTTTGATTATGCCGCAAATGCTGAACTTGCAGTTCCCACCGTCATTGACGACCACAAAACCGACACGTGGGCACACAATGTGTTCAAATTCCATGACGTTAAAGGCGTTATGGCACTTGAAAGCATTGAACTGGTTGAAGAAACAGGCGTAAGAGCCGTTATCCGTACCGTACACACGTTCGGCAAATCCGTTCTTCATCAGGACTTCATTCTCGGTGCAAAACAAAAAACACTGCGCGTCAAGTGCCGTGCAATGTGGAGCGAACCGTTCACCATGCTCAAAACTTCCTTCAAACTTGCAGGAACGGACGGCATCAACACCGCGGAAATTCCCGGTTCGTTCATCAAACGTCCGACCAACGGCGAAGAAGAACCGCATCAGCGTTGGGCAGATCTGACCGTGACCGTGGACGGCGTTCGCAGAGGTTTGAGCATTCTTAATGACAGCAAATACAGCTATGATTGTCCTGACAATGATCTGCGCCTGACTCTTTTGCGCAATGTCATTTTTGCAGATCATTATTCACCGCGTCCCGAAGCGGACTTCCGCTTTACGGATGAGGGGCTGCAAACCTTTGAGTACGGTATCTTTGTACACGATGGTGAGGCTGAATACAGTGACGTGACCAAAGAAGCCGCTATGTTCAACATTCGTCCGAACTGCGTGCCGATGGGCTATCACAAAGGCACTTTACCGCAAAAACAAGGTTTTGTACGCTTTGATGCAGACAATATCATCATGACTGCTCTGAAACTTTGCGAAGACGGCAGCGGTGATATCATCCTGCGTTGCCATGAAACCAAAGGCAAGGAAACGCATTGCGCCGTATTCTGCGACCTTGCTGAAGCAGCTTTCCGCACTTATTTTGAACCCAACGAAATCAAGACGTTCCGCATTCACAAAGACGGATTTGCAGATGAACTGAATTTCCTTGAAGGTATTGTTGGAAATAATTAAGAAGGAGATAGCCATGTCTAAGATCATAGGTAACAATTTACCCAATATTCCGTGGCAGGATGCCCCCGAAGGATATCCTTACCCCATGTGGAGATACAACAATAATCCCGTAATAACCCGTGACAATCTGTTCATGGCAAACAGCATTTTCAATTCCGCTGTCGTGCCTTATAAAGACGGTTTTGCAGGTGTTTTCAGAGTCGATTTCAGAAGCAGAGATCAAAAACTGGTAGTCGGCTTCAGTGAAGACGGGATTACTTGGAATCTCAAAGACAAAGTCATTTTTGAAGGTTACGATCCTCGTCTTTGCCTTCTTGAAGACAAATATTATCTGTCATGGGTTAATCATACCCCTCACGGCACGACCATCGGAATTGCGTACACAACTGATTTTGAAGAATGGGTGCAGATGGAGGATGCCTGCTATCCCGTAGCGCGCAACGGCGTTCTGTTTCCCCGCAAAATCAACGGCGAATATTGCCTGCTGATCCGTCCTTGCGACAAAGGACACACTCCGTACGGCGATATTTACATCAGCCGCAGTCTTGACCTTACATATTGGGGCAAACACCGTTTTGTAATGTCTCCCGTTAAAATCTGGGAATCAACAAAAGTCGGTGCGGGCCCGACGCCCATTGAAACGGATGCAGGATGGCTTATGTTCTATCACGGCGTTCTGACCAGTTGCAACGGTTTTACCTACAGCATCGGCGCGGCATTGCTCGACAAGGATGAACCTTGGAAAGTGTTGCACAGAGCAGACAGTTACCTGCTGGCACCGCATGAAACGTACGAATGTGTGGGCGATGTTCCCAACGTGGTATTCCCGTGCTGTGCACTGACAGATGCAGAAACCGGCAGAATTGCCGTGTATTACGGTGCGGCCGACACAAGTGTTGCACTGGCATTTACAACGGTTGACAAAACCATTGACTTTATTATGAAAAATGACCTGATGAAATAAGCACTTCATCAAGCCATTAGAAATTTACCATTGATGTATGACGGCGGGGTTCGCAAAGATCGCATCCATTTTCTCTATGAATGGCATGATATCAGCGGCTCCGCCAATTTTATGGTCAAAAATCAGCGTCAGCGGAAGAATCTTTTTCACGCCGATATCCACTTGGCCGTTCGCATCCTTAAACGCAAAAGATTCATCTTTTACCCTGCCCGCCGCGAGAAGAAAAACAGAGGGATACATCGGTGAAATATATGTGATATTGACATCCAAGCGGTCATACAGTGTGCCCCAGTTTGTAAAGCACACCGTGCCTTCGGTAAAATCATCCGCACGCAAGCCTTCGTATTTGCCTTTGCTGTTACTCTTGTAATACTTTTTCATAAACAGTTTTGAGAAAACAGCAATTTTATTTTTGCCGAAATAAGCACTTCTGAATTGCGCGAACGTGGAAGTGATCTTACCTTTTGCGGCATAGCCTGCCATGCGCTGACCTGCAACATTGAAATATGCGCGTTTCATATTGGTTTTTCCGAGACGGTATTTGATTTCTTCGAGTTGTTCGGCAATTTCCGAAAGTGTTTTATCTTCAAGATGTCTTGCTTTGACCTGATAGGTTGTTCCGTCTTCGGAACAAACGGGAACAGTTACATCAATATGCTTTTTGATTATAATGCGTCCGCTTGTTGACTTATGATCGTATTCGATGTGTGCATTCAGCCGCGGAGCCACTTTGAGCCCTTCAACCAACAACTTGATCATCAGCGTATTAAACGGCAATGGATAAGAACAGGTATTCTTCAGTTTTTCATATTCCGTCCAAAAGGAAGTAATATCCGCATTGTATGTACAACACACTGTCGGTATATCACGCTGTGCATTTACAAGTGCATTGCTGAATACGCGGCTGCGTATATCCATTATTTCGATCACATCACCGTCTTCGGGCGCAAGTTTAGCTTTACGCATATATTCCTTATAACTCATGTTCAGTTCCCCTTTCCTGCTTGCATTATACTATTCGTTTGTCAGTTCGTCAAGCACTTGAAAAACCGAAACAACTATGATATATTTGTTTTAAGAAAAAAAATAAGGAAGTAAAAAATTATGCACCTTTTGCAGATAAACAAAGAGAACTACATCGGGCAGGCTGATCCTTTTATTTTAGAGAGCAAAGGCAGATTTTACATCTATACAACCGGTCATGACGGCATTTATGCCTATGAATCCGACAACCTGTTTGAAGGATGGAAACTCTACGGAAAAGTATTCAGCGTGGATGGGATGGAGGAATACTGGGCACCGTCCGTTATTGAACTGGACGGAACCTATTATATGTATACCTCCTTTGAATTCTTTGGCGATACACCTGACAAAGGCGGTCACAGACAGACCATGCACGTCGCAAAAAGCACAAGTCCCTTGGGGCCGTTCACTGATGCCAAACAGATCTTACATCCGTTTTCCATTGACTCACACATCGTAAAAAACGAAAGCGGTTTATTCCTGTTCTATTCAACAAATCGCTTTGACTGTGAACGTCCCGGCACATATATAGTTGTGGACAGAATGCTGGATCCCGAAACACCTGCAGGCAATCCTGTTCCGGTTGTGGTTCCGACGCTTGATGAAGACATTTTCCGCCGTGACCGCTACAAAAAAGGCGAACACTGGCACACGATCGAGGGAGCTTTCTACTTCAAAGAGGGCGACTGGCATTATCTGATGTATTCAGGTAATTGTTACGAGCAACCGACTTATTACATCGGTTATGCCAGAGCAAAAACAACGGAAACGGATCTCACAAAAATCAAGTTTGAAAAGTATCCTGCGGACAACATCTATTCGCCTGTATTATCTGCCAATGATTTTGAAGAAGGAACAGGACATCATTCCATGATCAAATATGACGGCCAATGGTATGCCGTTTATCATGCAAGAGATTATGAAGACGGCCTGCAATCCTCCGCTTTCGATGCACGCAACGCTCGCATATGCAAAATGCATATTCAAGACGGCATTATCACCGCCGAACGTTATAAGGATAAGATATAAAGGAGACCTGTGTTATGGATGCTTTTTTGAAAGATCAGATTACAAACAGCATCAAATACATCCCTGCAAATATCATAAAATCATACTGCCGACCGACACATTCTCCCGAAACAGAGCATTTGCGAAAAACTCTCGGATTCATCCGCGGTGTCTGTCATGCACCCGAGAAATTTGAACAGGTCAAGCAGGCAAACATTGAATGGGTGCGAATGGACATTCCTTACCCGTTCGACGAGAACGGCAACCTGCGCGATCGATACATCAGTTTCAAGGATTCGGTTATCCGCTTTCACAACAACGGAATCAAAATCATGGCAATCACCTATTACCCTGCCGAATGCATCAAATACGGAGCTGACATACGCACAGAAGCCGGAGAACAAACTCTGCGTAATACGACAAGATATATCATTGAAGACCTCAAACCGTATATCGGCGGCATACAGGTAGCCAACGAAATGGGAATGCCGCATTTCACGGTTCCGCTGACAATGCAGGAGGCCGTGCGTTTTATCGGAGTGCAGTTGGAAGAACTCCATCCGCTTCGCGATGGGGTTATCATCGGCTACAACTCCGCAGGTCCGCAGATCGATCTGCATCTGCCGATGAAAAAATATCACAAATTCTGCGACTATGTCGGTCTTGACATGTATCTCGGCTGCTTCTTCAATTTGCCCGGGTTCATCTTTCTTTTTGAAGTCATGGCACGCTTTTTGTGGGCATTTACGGGAAAACCGATTCTGATGCAGGAATTCGGTTACATAGGCGGCGGTGCTCCGAAAAGCAAGAGTGAAAAAAAGGCAATACTGCAATCATACGGATTTGAATCCGAAAAAGAAGCAACCACAGATATTGAACGGTTTGTGGACAACTTATCTGAGCATTTTTCAGGGCACATCAAACGAGCCTGTCAGAATGATCCGAACAAATACGCATCCCTGTTATTTAAGGGAGATATGAAAAACCACCTTTACAAAGAACTGCCGCACATCACAAAAATTCCGGGGATTGATCACACTCCTGAAGGACAGGCGAAATTCTTTAGAAAAGTAATCAAGCTCTTTTATGACCTTGATTTTGTAGCAGGAACGTTCATTTACTGCTATTCCGATTACGGAAAATGCGGTTATTGCGGTCAGGAAGACTGTCCTACCGAAACACGATGGGGACTTGTAGATCAAAACGGCAATCCAAAACCCGCCTATTATGCGGTAAAAGAGATTTACGGTAAAATTAAAAACAATACTTGAAACAAGGAGATTGCAATGGATGCTTTTTTGAAAGACCAGATCATCAACAGTATCAAATACATACCGACCAATATTATAAAATCATTTTTTATTAAGCAATCCTCCGAAGAAACCAAAGCCATTCGCAAAAAACTCGGCTTCATTCGCGGTGCCTGTCATGTTACAAAAGACTATGAGCAAATCAAAAACGCCAACATTGAATGGATCCGAACGGATATTCCCTATCCCTTTGACGCACAGGGAAACATCCGTCCCGAATACATTGCCAAAAAAGAGGAATGCAGAGTATATCGCGAAAACGGCTTGAAAGTCATGGCGATCACTGCCATTCCTTCGCATTGCATCGACTTAGATGTTGACAGCCGAACCCCCGAAGGCAGGAAAAAACTCTGTGAAGCGGCTCGGTTTACGGTGGAAGATCTGCAAGGATGCATAGACGGCATTCAGGTTGCAAATGAAATGGGTATGCCGCGTTTCACCGTACCTTTCAACATGAAAGAGGGTGTTGAATTTATCGGAATGCAACTGCAGGCTATGTACCCGTATCGCGGCGACATTATCATCGGCTACAACTCAGCAGGTCCGCAGGCCGATCTGCACGCAGGAATGAAACCGTATCTGCAATATTGCGATTATGTGGGACTTGATATGTATCTCGGTTGCTTCTTCAAATTACCCGGATTCATGTTTCTGTTTGAAGTCATGGCACGTTACCTGTGGGCATTCACAAAGAAACCGATCCTCATGCAGGAATTCGGTTATATTAGTGCAGGAAAGCCAAAAAACAAGGCGGAAAAGAAAGCCATTTTACAATCCTATGGTTTTGATAGTGAACAGGCCGCCCGTTCAAACATAGAGCAATTCGTGAACAATCTGCCGAAACACTTCGGAGATCACGTGAAATACGTATGTCAGAATGACCCGACACAATATGCCGATTTTCTGTTCAACGGTGATATGACAAATCATCTTTACAAAGAATTGCCTGCAATAACGGTCATCCCCGGCTACCCGCATACAGATGAAGGACAAGCCAAATTCTACGACAAACTGTTACCGAAATTCTATGATCTTGACTTTATCTGCGGCGCAATCGTGTTCTGTTATTCGGATTTTCCGCATTGTGCTTATTGCGGACAAAGCGATTGTCCGACCGAAACACGCTGGGGACTTGTGACCGTGGACGAAGAACCGAAACCGTCTTATTATGCCGTGCAAAGAGCATTTGACAAAATCAGAAAAAACGACGGTAATTAAACGAATCAGTATTGCTTTGCTTTATTGACAAACGACAGGTGCATTTGCTATAATTATTTAAAAGAATATTTTGGAGGATTTTTTATGTTTGCAAAAATCATTCGCTTTCTTGTAACGGTACTGATGCTCATTTCCCCCACACTGCCGCATCTGATTGACCTGCCTGCAATTCCGCAAGGACAGCAACTCAACCTCGAAGAACGCTTTGAACTGACCTGGAGCGATGAATTTGACGGCACGGAATTAGATAAGACCAAATGGCAGACGGAATGGTGGGTAACAGAGCGCAAAGGCGGTTTCTGGCATGAAGATATGGCATCCGTCAAAGACGGCAACCTGATCATCACCACCGCATATTTCGATGAACCTCTTGAAAACAGATACTATGACCAGTGGAAGGATGAAATCGACTTCAAACCCTACAAGCCCGGTTGGTATTCTGCTTGTCTCTCCACGCAGGGTCTTTTCACACAGACCTACGGTTACTATGAATGCAGATGCATTTTACCAAAATCCACCGGTATGTGGTCGGCATTCTGGATGATGAACGGCGGTGTTGTGAATGTGGACGGTTCAGGACAGGACGGAACGGAAGTAGACATTTTTGAGTCAATGTTTTATAAAGATGTACCCATCGGCTATGGTGATTGTGTTATCAGCGGCATTGTATATGACGGGTACGGTGAACAGACACAGAACGCGAGCATTGACAAATGGTATGCAAACAATCCTTATGAAGAATACAACACCTACGGGCTGGAATGGAATGAAAATGAATATATTTTCTACATCAACGGCATTGAAACCGGAAGAATCACAGCCGGCGGCGTCAGTCAGAACCCCGAATGGTTGCTTCTCTCATGCGAAGTTGCAGGTGAAAACGGCGTTGCTCATGCCGACAGACACGGTACGGGTAAAATGAGCATGGAGCCCGGTGATACGGCTGAATTCATCGTTGACTACGTCAGAGTTTATCAGTACAAATAAGATCAATGATACAACAAAGCGGATGCAGTAAATCGTTGCATCCGCTTTGTTTTGTTATGGTATATCAGATCTTGTTTCCTACCGTATAACCGTCATACACCGCATTTGGAATGATACCGCCGCCGTTTGAGTCACCGATGTTGTAGATTTCAGATACACAATCTTTCAAAGATTCATAAAGTGCAGCATCCGGTTTGTTTCCGATGGCAACTACAACAGTATCTGCGATCAATTCTCTTTTGTTTCCGTTTTTATCAACATAGACAACAGAATCGTTGTTTATACTTCTCACTCTGCATTGTGTGAGCATCTTCACACCAAGACCTTTCAAATGCCCCAGAAGCACGGTCTGCGCTGTCTTGCCCGTATTGGCGGCAAGAGAATCAAGCATTTCCACAATAGCAACTTTTTTGCCTTGTCTTGCAAGAAATTCTGCTGTTTCGCAACCGATGGAACCGCCGCCGATGACAACGACATTTTTTCCTGTTACAGCACCGTTCAACACATCGTTTGCACCGATTGCACGCTCGGCACCATCTACACGCAATGCGGTCGGAATGACACCTGTAGCACATACAACCGCGTCTGCATTCATTGCCAAAACATCTTCTTTGGTTACCCGCTTTCCGAGAACCACTTTGACACCGCAAAGTTGCAACTGACGCTCAAGATACGGTTTCATAAGTCCCAGATGCTGTTTATACGGCGGCAAACAAGCCAAATTCATCTGTCCGCCGATCTCATTTGAGGCTTCGTATAAAGTGACGTCATGACCGCGTTTTGCGGCGATGCGCGCAGCTTCCACACCGGCCACACCGCCACCGATCACAACAACTTTCTTTTTCACTTCAGCAGGAACGATCGTATAATCATTATCTCCTCTTGCAAGCACTGCATTGCCGGAACAAACAGCCCGCATACCGTGCTGCAACTGATGATCGATGCAATGACCGCAACCGATACAAGGTCTGATTTCATCCTCACGTCCCTGCGCAATGAGATTAACAAGATCGGGCTGTGCCAACAACGCATGACCGATAAAAATAAGATCACACTGTCCGCTTGCCAAGGCTTTTTCAGCAGCAACGGGATTCTGCGCACGTCCACCGCCGATGAGAGGAACGGTTTTCGGTTTGCCTGTTGTAAGGAAAATTCCTGTTTTCATCACCTGACACAAAGCAACAGCCATGCAATCCGGATAAGCAGATTCAGGCGCTTCCCTTTTTCCTGCTTCACTTGACCACTTACCTGCCAAAACTTCGATGGCATCCACGCCTGCTTCCTGCAGTTTTTTACAGTAATAAACACCGTCAATCATGGAAATACCTGCATCCTTACCCATTTCAATGACGGAGAGTTTCACGAGGATTGCAAAATCATCACCGCAGAGTTCACGGATGCGCTTGATAATGTTCAAATGAAAACGTATTCTGTTTTCTCGACTGCCGCCGTATTCGTCCGTTCTTTTATTTGCGGCTGATGACAGGAACTGCTGACCGAGATAATAACCGACGGCATGGATCTCAACACCGTCAAATCCTGCTTTTTTAGCACGCAATGCGGCTTGCGCATACTTTTCTTCTATTGCTTTTATTTCAGAAACCGTCAGTTCTCGCGGTGTTTCGTTCGCAAGTCCCATCATAAAAGAATACGGCATAGCGATTGCACTCGGGCCGACAGGTTGATCTCCGATGATGGCACGTCTTGCACCGCGTCCGGTGTGCGAAATCTGCAAAAATGCCTTCGAACCGCCTTCGTGAATAACATCTGCCAACTGCGTCATACCCGGTATGTATTTATCGTCGTCGATCACAAGCATACCCTTTGTATTCAATCCCAATGGTGCATCAACACACGTAACCTCAACAATAATAGCGCCGACACCGCCTTTTGCACGCTCGGCATAATGGTTGAGTACTGCAGTGTTGACAAATCCGTTATCGGCCTGGCTCATTCCCATGGCCGCCATGACTGTTTTGTTGCGCAGTTCCACTTTGCCGATTCTGGCAGGTGATAGCAAGTGCGGATATTTAGTGTTCATCATTCTTCCCCCATATAAAGCAAGTATTATTCTTCTTTGAATTTTTTGGCTAAAGCAACATACCCCATTGCATTCATTTTGTTACCGGCAATTTGCTGCGGTGACAGTTCTTTAACAACCGTTGCGGGAATGCCGGCCGCCAAAGAGTTAGGCGGGATCACGGTTTTTGCTGTCACAACTGCCCCCGCGGCAACGATTGAATTTTCCCCGATCACTGCACCGTCAAGCACTACGCTTCCCATACCGATAAGAGCATTGTCCTCTACCGTTGCACCGTGTACCAATGCATTATGACCGACCGTTACACCGTTTCCGATCACGGTGCCGTCTTTCATGCCGACGTGGATCGTGGCGTTATCCTGAATGTTGGAGTTTTCACCGATCTCAATTTTGCACATATCACCGCGAAGAACAGCGGAATACCAAACCGAACTTCCCTTTCCGATTTTTACATTACCGATGATCACGGCATTTTCGGCAACAAATACACTTTCATCAATTTCAGGTGTTTTACCAGCGAAATCCTTAATCATAAAATTATCCTCTTTTCTTTAGGTTATTTCTATTTTAGCATAATAATTCCAAACGGTCAATCTTTTTTATTCCCTGACACGCTTTCCGACGTATTTGAGTGCCTCTACCTGTTCAGGATCAAAGTTTCCGCGGCTGTCCACAAAAATATCAACCGTAATCACAGCACCCGCTTCGTTATTCTTGCGGATATAATCCGCCACGTACTCTTTACTGCGACGAACACCTGTATTTCTCCATCCTGCACAGATATTACCGTCACGGTAATCGCCCAAGGGAATGAGAAGGTGATTCTGTGCCCCATCGGTGAATCGGCTTTTGAACACATAGGTGAAATCGTTATCTTCACCGCAGGTAAATCCTTCGTTTTCAAACCATTTGATCGGTGTATCGTCGCCGTCTTCATGGACGAAACTTGCCGTACCGCTATTAAACGCAGACATCACGTCCGGATTCCCCTTTTTCATGGCTTCGTAATATATGGAAAGCAATTCATTGTTGTAACCGAGGCTTTCGTAGCAACCGTCCACCCACCAACCTTTGACAAGATCACCGTAGCGTACGGCATATTCCTCAAGAACCGATGCCCAGTTGCGGACAAAACGTTCATCCACAGTGCCGTGAATGTTTGCCGCATAGTCTTCATAAAGCCCCATGGCAGGACCTGCGATCTTGTCAAAATGCGGTCCGTCACCGGTAAAATAAAGATAGAGATCGATATCGTATTTTTTTAATGCATTGCCGATGTCAGCGATCAGATCGCGTTCACTGCAACCGTCACCGGGTTGAATCCCCGTAATGCGCGTGTAGGCATTATTGGGAGCGATCATAAAACGCATTCCCTGCATCACGGTAATCATATAATATCCGCACCCGATCTCATGCAAAGTCCGTGCAAGTTTTTCGACGTCAAAAGAACGGGTATGCTCGCACCATTCATGCGCCATAGAAGTCATAACCGTATCAAATTGTTCTGTTGAATCGGGATCAATGGGAGGATATGCCTTTTCACTCCAATACAGATAATGATTGAATATACCCCATTTTTTTTGCATCATTCTGTCCTGTGCATTCATAATTCAGATTTCTCCTTTCATAATTCGTCTTGCGAAAACCATAAATCACGTGTATATACACCACTTGTAGCATGCACAAAAACCTGTGTCTTCCCATCTACCTCTCCGCGCACAACAAAATAAAAGATATATGCGTCATCCGGAATACGCAAGCGGGCTTCTCCGTTCATAACGGTAGCCTGTATGCATTTCCAGTTTTCACGAAGGTATTTATCATCATAAACAAGATCTTCCGTTTTATAATAAAGCCACGCTTCGGTGTTCTTTACATCCTCGGGGGTTGTAAATGACAGAATGACCTGCTCTTTTTCCGAACGCAGGGCAGTGATTTTGATATTTCGCTGTCCTTTTCCGGTCTGTTCGTCCGCAAAACGCAACAGTTCCTCAATTGCAGATCCTTCAATCTGTCCGTGGGTAAATGCAGGTATCAATGTAAGCATACCGTTCTGCGATGCTACGGCACAGGCGGTCGTTGAACGTGCATCAAAGAACGGATCCCGATCACTGTTGAACCAATGAACAGGAATGGTTACACAAGGCAACAGCAGTTTTGCATCCCATACTTCACTGATTCCCTCTCCTCGGAACCATATACCCCATTCTGTCATACAGATATCCTGAAAGCCGCAACCGTAAACGGGTGCCGCAAAAGCAAATCGGTCATCATACCCGATTACGGTACCCGCAGCGATCCCGCCCCAGGAAATGCCCGTCAAGCCTATTTTTTCGGTTATAACTCTTTGATCGGCACGAAGAATGGTGTTTGCGAGAATCACCTCAGCAACAAAATAAGCGTATCCCTGTTCTGCAAAAGGCTTATCTTTCGAAGCGAAACCATCCATGGGAGGTTGCGAATCGGGATCATACGCCCATGAGTCCAACGATGCGTCATATGTATGATCCGCACCTGTATATACTTGCCCGAAACCGTCAAAGGAAATTGCGGCATAACCGTTATTCACCCAATATTGCACCCATTCTGCGTAAGCGTGGCCGCCACCGCCGTGAACAAGAACCATCCCCGGAACAGGTGTCCGTACAGTTGCATCTTCCGGAAATCCGATATATGCAAATACAGTGATCTTTCCGTTACCGAACGGATCGCACGAAAAACGGATGGCTTTTATGCGGTCATCATCGGGAAACGGATCCTGAGAGGGACAATCATAAACATCCGGCTGAATGGTAAGAACTTTGTCAAACAGCAATTTCAGTGCATCGGTATTTTTATTTCCGCCGTTTGAGTGATGTTCTGACAAGTATAATTCTATCATGGTATCCACTCCTGTAATATTCCGTTGATGTCAATTTTATTATACATAAACGATGAATAACTATCAAGTATTTAAAAATAAAAAGAATCATCCTGCCATTCAGCAAGATAATTCATTCACTACCGCTCCGCTTTGAGCCCGTACTTCAGAATTGGCAACACCCCCTGTCCGTAAAAATCAGAGGGTGTTACTGGTGCCGGTGACCGGGCTCGAACCGGTACAGTGTTGCCACCGAGGGATTTTAAGTCCCTTGCGTCTGCCAATTCCGCCACACCGGCAAGTGTGGACTTGAAATGTAACCTTATGTGTCCGTAAAATGGAAATCAGGGGAAAGCAAACGTACGTTTTCTTTGCCGACTTCCAACAAACCGCCGCCACAGGTGGCCTTACGAATCTTTCCTTGTACATAGACACGGCAATTCCCTTTTGCCAAAGCGGTCACATAAGGAATGTGACCTGCCATGACAGCAACCTCACCGTCTATAGAGCGCACGGAAAGCTGTTCGGCGGCGCCGTCAAAAAGAATTCCCGCCGGGGTTACGATCTGCAATTGAAACTCTTTCATACGGCACCTCCTTTGCTTTCTGCGGTAAGGCTGAACACTTATTCAGCATCTTTCTTTTGTACTTTTGCGTATACTTCATCAATTCCGCCGACAAACAAAAATGCGGATTCGGGAATATCATCACATTTTCCGTCTATGATCTCACGGAAACCGCGTATGGTTTCGCGAATGGGAACATATTTTCCCTCATAACCCGTATAGTTGGAAGCAACCGTAAACGGCTGAGAGAGGAAACGCTGCACTTTGCGTGCACGGGAAACAACGAGTTTGTCTTCTTCGCTGAGTTCATCAATGCCCATAATGGCGATGATATCTTGCAGTTCCTTATATCTTTGCAGGATTCTCTGCACCTCTCTTGCAACATTATAATGCTCTTCGCCCACAATGTCAAGAGATAAAATTCGACTTGTTGATTCCAGAGGATCCACAGCAGGATAAATGCCTTGCGATGCGATGGAACGGCTCAAAACGGTGGTCGCATCCAAATGGGCAAATGTGGTTGCAGGTGCCGGGTCCGTCAAATCGTCAGCGGGCACATAAACGGCTTGCACGGAAGTAATGGAACCTTTGGAGGTCGATGCAATTCGCTCCTGCAAGGCACCCATTTCGGTCGCCAATGTGGGCTGATAACCAACAGCGGAGGGCATTCTGCCCAACAATGCGGAAACTTCAGAACCCGCCTGCGTGAAACGGAAAATATTATCAATAAATAACAGAACGTCCTGGTTTTCCTGATCGCGGAAATATTCCGCCATGGTAAGTCCTGACAACCCGACACGCATTCTGGCTCCGGGCGGCTCATTCATCTGTCCGTACACCAACGCGGTCTTATTCAAAACACCGGATTCTTTCATTTCATTATAAAGGTCGTTTCCTTCACGGGTACGCTCACCGACGCCGGAAAACACGGACAGACCGCCGTGTTCTTTGGCAATGTTATTGATCAGTTCCATAATCAAAACCGTCTTGCCGACACCGGCACCACCGAACAGACCGATCTTACCACCCTTTGCGTAAGGACAAATGAGGTCAACAACTTTAATGCCTGTTTCCAAAATTTCGGTGGTTGAACGCTGTTCTTCAAATTCGGGAGCCGGTCTGTGAATAGGCCAACGCTGTGCCGTTTCAGGCGCAGGCTGTTCGTCTACAGGCTCACCCAAAACATTAAAAATACGGCCGAGTGTTTCATGCCCGACAGGAACCGTAATTCCTGTCCCCGTATCGGTAACTTCCGCACCGCGAACAAGACCGTCTGTACTGCTCATGGCAATACAGCGCACAACATTGTCACCAATGTGCTGTGCGACTTCCATTGTCAGTTTCACACCGTGATTATCAGTGGTTAAAGCATTCAAAATATCAGGCAGTTCACCGTTGTCAAAACGGACGTCAACAACAGGACCGATAACTTGGGTAATGATTCCTTTATTATTGTTCATATACTCACCCCGTTCAGTTTGCAGAGCCGGCTATGATTTCCGTGATCTCCTGCGTAATGGCACTCTGACGTGCGCGGTTATAGTCAAGATTGAGTTTTTCAAGCATTTCTTCTGCATTTTTGCCTGCGGCATCCATGGCATTGCGACGTGCGGTCAGCTCACAACAATAACTGTCAGCAATTGCACCGTAGAGGATCCCCGTCAGATACTCGGGTACTACGGCTTCAAACACAGACGTGATTCCGGGTTCATACAAAATGAAATGTATATCGTGAATGACGTCCGCGGGAACCTCCAACGGCAACAGACGCATCATAGACGGAGCTTGACTGAGCATGGAATTAAAATGTGTATAAATCAAGTGTAATTCATCAAAAACACCGTCTGAAAAAGACTGTGCCATCCTGCGTGCAAGAAGCGCACTTTCATTGCGATCTATACTCTCAACGACAGAAAATTCATCCGTCAAAATTTCAATACCATGCGTTTTACAATATTCATGTACACGTTTCCCCACAGGCACAACACAGACATTCTTTCCTTTTATGTGCTCTGCAAGCAAACGCAGAACATTATTGTTGTATCCACCTGCAAGACCGCGATCCCCCGCAATAACAACATAGCAGACTTTTTTGACATCCCTACCTGTAATATACAGGGACTTTGAACCGTTCATTTTGGCGGCAATATCGCCCAACGTATCACGCATGGCCACAAAATATGCACGGCTCGTTTCCATGCGTTCTTTGGCGCGGCGCAGTTTTGAGGACGCAACAAGCCCCATTGCACGGGTAATCTGTTGTGTTGATTCAACGCTTTTTATTCTGATTTTAACATCTTTTGCCGAAGCGCCCATACAATGTGCCTTTCTTTACGGATTATAACTGAAACTCTTGAATGAAAGTTTCCAAAGATTCTTTTAACAATGCTTCGCTTTCATCGCTCAAAGCACCGGTGTTACGAATATTTTCAAGCAATTCGGGACGTTTGCTTGCAAGCATTTCAAACAACTGGATTTCAAAATCATGCACTTTGGCAACAGCAATATCATTCAGATATCCGTTGACCGCGGCATAAATGATGCAGACCTGCAATGCAACGTCAACAGGGCTGTTTTTATCCTGTTTGAGAATTTCAACGATACGTTCTCCCAATGCAAGACGCTGTTTTGTATCATCATCCAGATCAGAACCGAACTGCGCAAAACTCTGCAACTCACGGAACTGAGAATACAGGAGTTTAAGATTACCCGAAACCTTTTTCATGGCTTTGATCTGCGCACTGCCGCCGACGCGGCTGACCGAGATACCGGGATTGACCGCAGGCATGATTCCGGCATGGAACAGTTCGCTCTCAAGGAAAATCTGACCGTCGGTAATGGAAATGACGTTTGTCGGGATATAAGCGGAAACGTCACCTGCCTGTGTTTCGATGATCGGCAACGCGGTCAAACTACCTCCGCCGTATTCGGGTGCCAATCGGGCGGCACGTTCAAGCAAACGGCTGTGCAGATAGAAAACATCACCCGGATATGCTTCGCGTCCGGGCGGTCTGCGAATCAACAAAGACAAAGCACGGTATGCGACGGCGTGTTTGGAAAGATCATCGTAAACGATGAGAACATCTTTGCCTTGTGCCATGAAATGTTCACCCATGGCACAACCTGCATAAGGTGCAATATACTGCAAAGGTGCAGGTTCGGATGCCGTTGCGGCGACCACCACGGAATATTCCATGGCTCCTGCATTTTCAAGTGTCTGCACAACCTGCGCAACGGTAGAATTCTTCTGACCGATGGCAACGTAAATGCACAGCACATTCTTGCCTTTCTGATTCAAAATGGTGTCAACAGCAATGGTCGTCTTACCCGTCTGACGGTCACCGATGATCAACTCACGCTGACCGCGTCCGATGGGTATCATACTGTCAATGGCTTTGATGCCTGTCTGCAAAGGCACGCTGACACTTTTACGTGTAATAATGCCGGGGGCAACCGTGTCAACGGCACGCTGACTTTCATAATCAATCGGACCCTTGCCGTCAATAGGTTGGCCGAGTGCATCCACAACACGACCAAGTAAGCCCTTGCCTACGGGAACGCTGACAACCTGTCCCGTTCGCTTGACAAGAGAGCCTTCGCGGATATTGTTTTCTTTGCTCAACAAAACGACGGCAACCACCTTTTCTTCAAGGTTCAATGCCATTCCGTAACTGCCGTCCTCAAAAACAAGCAGTTCGTTTGCCATGCAGTTTTCAAGGCCGTGGGCTTTGGCAATACCGTCACCGACAAGAATAACGGTACCCGTTTCCGCCTGTTCAATCTTCTGCGAATAGTTTTTGATTTGATTTTTGATAATACTGCTGATTTCTTCGGGGCGAAGTGCCATTTTACCCCCTCGCTTTCTCAAATAACCGTTTTTCTGAGGTTATCTCTGATAGAATCAATTTTATTTTTTACGGTGGAATCCAAAAGCCGTCCATCCAGTTCCGCACGAACGCCGCCCATGACGGACGGATCCACAAGACAATGCATCTGTACGGTTTTGCCGACTTCAAGTTCCAACTTCTTTTGCAAGCGTTGTTTTTGTTCGTCCGTCAATGCAACGGCAGTCGTCACTTTTGCAACACAAATATTGCGATCTGCGTTGTAACGGTTTTCAAATTCATCACAACAAGCACCAAACTCGGAAAAATACCCGTTTTCGGCAAGGATCTTTAAAAAGTTGAGCACATAAGGATGCACACTTGCATGAAATGCCTCGTCCAATGCAGCCAACTTTTGTGCTACCGTAACAGTAGGAGCAGCCATCAAACGATAATAATCCGGATTTTCACCCATCAAACGGCGCAACAAATGAAGTTGCGCAAGGCAGTCACTACTCAACTGTTCTTCTTCACAAAGAAGATACAAAGCGCCGCCGTATTCCTGTTTCACTTCCGACATTGCTTATTCCCCTATTGTGTCAATAAAACTGTCAACAAGCTGACGGTGATCCTGTTCGCTGATCTCACGTCCGAGAACCTGCTCGGCAATATCAACCGAAATCTCAGAAATCTCGTCTTTGATCTCATTGACCGCTTTTTTGCGTTCGCGCGCAATTTCCGCTTCTGCTTTGCGTTTGATTGATGATGCTTTGCTCATTGCATCGCGCACAACGATATCTCCCGCCTGTGTAGCGCGCTGATGTGCAACACGCAAAATCTCATCGGCTTCCTGTTGCGCATCGGCAAGTTTAGCGGAATAGGTTGCTTTATCTTGTTCGGCCGCGGTTTTGGCTGCCTGCGCATCCGCATACATTGTGTCTACCTGTTCCTGACGCTGTGCAAGAATCTTCTGCACGGGCTTGAACAAAAACTTCTTCACAAGTAAAAACAAAATCAGCAGATTGGCAATCGTCACAACGATCTCCGGCCATTGAATGGAGATCAGTTCCAAATATTCAGACATTTTGCGGCCTCCTTTCTTTGCAAATCACTGTTTTCTTTACATGGGAAGTTTGCCCAACAAGATGTTGGGAGCAACAAAGAGGAGAAGAATTGCGATAACCAGACCGTAAATACCGGTGGTTTCCGCAACTGCACAACCCATAAGCATGGTACTGGTAACAGCACCGCGGCTTTCGGGCTGACGGCCGATGGACTCACAAGCCTTACCGACGGCATAACCTTCACCGATACCGGGGCCGACACCTGCGATCATTGAGATACCTGCACCGAGTGCACAAGCTGCCAATACGATGGCTTCATTTAACCCTTCCATAAAATATACCTCCATTTAAGCATTTGCTTCTTTTTTCT
>JAFQKN010000024.1 GCA_017396895.1 Clostridia bacterium | reverse complement strand
CGGCGGATCTCCTCACGGGTCTGCAGACGCAGACGGGCGTCCAGGTTGGACAGAGGCTCGTCCAGACGCAGCAACTCCTCTGAAACTCCACGTCTGTGTATTTCACAATAAAAACAGCCAAACCGTGATCTGTCCGATCGCAATTTGACTGTTTTTTGTATGATCCTGTTAAATTGTACCCTTATTTCATCGGTTTGTCGTATCTTCCGTGATTACGAAAATGCGCGGTTCGGAACGGCTCTTTGCTGACCTTGCAACCGAGCACATTCGCCCAACCCTCGCAATACAGCCAGTAATAGGAATGTTTTTTCTTCATAAAAAATCTCCACACGACATTGGCCCACATGAAGGACGGAAAACCGACCAACAACGGCCACAGAGGGCCTAAGATCAAGCTTTGTACGGTGTGGCCGAACTCATGCACGGTCAGATCGTGCACGTAATCGGGATTCTGTTCATAGATTTCGTCTTTGAGGAACAAAAACACAAACATTCCGAACGTGATACCGCCCAGGCTCCTTTTTAAGTGCAGATCGGTTACGATGCAATTGTGAAACATTCTCACTTTTCCGAACGGTGAGAGCACAAGAAAAACGAGCAATCCCATTACGTTCTGCGGCATTCCCCATGCAAATTGCCAAAAGGCATAGAGCCAACTTTTGAAATTCTGCAACATATAAAACTCTCCTTTATGCGGTTTCTTCACACACGATGCGAAGCGTTCCGCCTTTCATCATTTCGCTTGCGGCAAAACGCAGATCGGGAAGTTCTTCCCCGTTGAGCGTTGCTTTTTTTGTATAGATACCCGTTCCCTCTTTTTCGATCACAAACGTATTGCCGTTGTGTAAGTGCAATACGCTTTTTTCGTATTTCGGGAAACCGATGAGCATGAGATCCTGCCCCGTGACAGGGAAAACACCGAGACAATTCCAGATGTGGCAGGACGACGTGCCGCCCGAATCGTTGTTGCCGGGAAGACCGCCGCGGCCTGTGGTGAACATACTGTCCTCCCCTGCCGCAAGCACCTCGCACAAGCGGTCAAATCGCTTTGCATAGTGATAGGCATAGGGTGTTTCCATGTCGGATTCATTGTTGAACCCTTCAAAACAACCGCTGTATTCGTCTGCTTTTACAAAGCCGAAGAAATTGTCCAATTGCGCCGCAAATGCATCCCTTCCGCCGGCCAGTTCCATGCGTTTGTCCATATTCCGTAACAGACGGAACGAATAATTGCGGTAATTGCCCTCATAATAATCATGATCTTTGTAAATATATCCCGTTTGCGTGTCATAGGCATCCGTCCAGCGGTCGGCAAACTGCCTCAGTTTTTCCGCAACCGCTGTTTCGCCTTGTGCTTCGGCAATGTCTGCCGTGGCGGCACACGCTTCGCAAACGTCCAAAAAATGCGTCAGTCGGTCAGGGATAACACCTGCAATGATGTCTGCATAATAAGGCCGCTTCATATCCTTGACAATGGCCTTGAGCACCGCTTTATAATCGGCGGGAATGCCGCGGAAAAAGGCATCCGCAAGGCTGTGCTCGGCAAGCATACAGGCTTGACTGCTCGGCACGTGCAGTCCCTTTGTGAGCAAAAACGTATGCGGCAACTGCCCCGTGTGCAGACCGCAGTTGATAAAAGTCTGCACGGTCTGTTTTGATACATTCTCATACAAGGTGAACAAAAGCGGCAACTGCGTTTTATAAATATCCCACATGGTCGCATAATCCACGCAGAACGCGGGATCGTCCCAAAGCGGGCTCTCCCCCGTGCGGATGCAAGGCTTTATTAAGGTGTGGTACAGATTAGAATAAAAGATCTGCATCTGCCGTTCATCATCCGTTTCGATCGCAATGCGTGAAAGGGCGTCATTCCAGCGTTCATACGCTTTTTTGCGCACCGCATCAAAACCGCCTTCATCCGC
Source organism: Clostridia bacterium (assembly GCA_017396895.1). Lineage (GTDB taxonomy): Bacteria > Bacillota > Clostridia > Oscillospirales > Acutalibacteraceae > RUG806. Next base: position 13,292 of record JAFQKN010000024.1, on the reverse strand, counting down.
ATACGCATCGGCAACGGCGGTATCGGCGTCTTTCAGAGAAACCGATAAACGGCTTTCGGGCAACAGGTCGTCACATTCAATAAAAACACCGAAGGTGTCTTCGGTCTTGCCGAACAAAATCTCTTTTCCCGCAATGTATCGGTTATTCTGCAACAAACTGACCGCACGCGCATTTTGCAGACGCAGGCAAAAATACGTCGGCAGACCGCTGAGCACGATCTCGGCATGAATTTCGGTAGGCGAAACGATGCGGATCGTCCCCGAATCGGGCCTTGCATAATCGCGTTTGCTTTTTTTGAGCAAGCCGTCATTGGTAAAATCCACGGCAAGATGCCCGCCTTGCTGTGCAAAACGGAAACGGTGATATGCACTTTTATCCGAAACGGTGGTCTCACTGTAGATCCCGTTTTCACCTTTGACGGCATAATAACCGGGAAAAGCGTATTCATCGGCAATGGGAGTTGCGTCATACTGTTCGGGTTCACCGTAAAACGGCGAAATGATGCAATAATTATAGTAATAGTCGATCGCACCCGTTCCGCTTTGCTGAAAATGCGAAAGTCCGAGGAAATTTTTGCACGCATCGCTTCTGCGGAAGTCCTGCGGACAGGAATTAGGCAGATGGTCGCCGTAGCCTGTCGGATAGCCGGCTGTGTATGCACAACAGGAATATTTCCCGAACGGCAAGGCCGCACCGGGATTGGTGTTCCCCGTGATGCCTTTTATAAAAGTCCATTTGTCGGCAGGCGGCACAGGTACAGGCAGGTCGATCTCATCGCACCCCAAAAACACGTCAACGTATTTGCAATAGTCAGTCATAAAAGTATCCTCACTTCAGCAATTGCTGTTCTTTTTATTATACGCAAAAATACGAAAAAAGTCAAACCTTTGGCACAATCAACAATTTTCTCTGTTTTTCATTGTCTGCATTTTACAAAACAGCCAAAATATGCTTGCTTTTTACAAAGTAAGATGTTAACATAATAAGGATAAAGATCTTCGGAGGAAAATATGAAAAGAAAAAGCGGCGTCTTGTTGCCCGTCTCCACGCTCAACGGCGAATTTTCCTGCGGCAGTTTCGGAAAAGAAGCATACGACTTCATTGATTTTCTGACCGACTGCGGTTTTTCCTATTGGCAGGTTTTACCGTTTTGCATGGTGGACGAATGCAACTCACCTTACAAATCCTATTCCGCGTTCGGCGGAAACCCTTATTTTATCGATCTGAACGAACTGTATGAACAAGGGCTCATCACGGCAGACGAACGAAATGCCGCCAAGCAGAACACGCCTTACAGTTGCGAATACGTGCGTCTGTTCCACACCCGTTTCGCATTACTGAAAACGGCATCTGCCCGTTGCAAGAACCGTGATGCGGTGCTCGCATTCATCAAAGAGAATCCCTATTTAGAGCAATTCTGTGAATTCATGGCATTGAAGGCCGCCAACGGACAAAAACCGTGGACGCAGTGGACAACCGCACAGACGGACTGCGATGAACTGTTCATGTGGCAGTTTACGCAATATGAGTTTTTCCGTCAGTGGAAAAAGGTAAAAGAATACGCCAACGGCAAAGGCGTGCAGATCATCGGTGATATTCCGATCTACGTGGATTTTGACAGTTGCGACGTATGGGGCAACCGCGATCAGTTCCAGATGGATGCCAACGGAATGCCCGCCGCCGTCGCGGGTTGTCCGCCCGATTATTTTGCCGAAGACGGTCAGTTGTGGGGCAATCCCCTGTATGATTGGGAAAAGATGGAAAAAGACGGTTTTTCTTGGTGGCGCGCAAGAATGCAACATATGTTCAAACTCTTTGACGGTGTGCGTATTGACCACTTCAGAGGACTTGAATCCTATTGGCGCATTCCTGCGGATGCAAAGACCGCCCGTGAAGGCAAATGGGTAAAAGGCCCCGGCAAAGCATTCATTGATATGTTGCATGAGATCACGGATGACAAACATTTCGTGATCGCGGAAGACCTCGGCGAGATCACGCAGGAAGTCATCGACCTTGTCAATTACAGCGGCTTCCCCGGTATGCGTGTGTTCCAGTTCGGTTTCCTCGGTGACGACGACAATCCGCATAAGCCGCACAATTACCCCAACAACTGCATTGCCTACACAGGCACACATGACAACAACACTTTATTGGGCTATGTGTGGGAACTGGATGATGCACGCAGACGCGATATGCTTGCGTACTGCGGTTATACCTCCCCGGATTGGGATCACGGCTACGATGCGATCCTGCGTACCATGTTCGCAAGCCATGCCGGAACGCTGATCCTGCCTATTCAGGATCTGTTAGGCTACGGTTCGGACACGAGACTCAACATTCCCGGAAAAGCCGACGGAAACTGGCAATACCGTGTGACCGCCGAACAACTCGGCGGCATCGACCGAAGAAAATTCAGAACATTCAATGAAATGTATAAAAGATAAATAAGGAGGATATTCACATGGGTAAACTGCCCGATCCGCACAAACTCAACACCTACACCAAAAAGGAATGCATGATGTATCTGATCGGTCTTGCAGGTCAGAACATGATCTTCAACATCATCGGCACAGGTCTTTATTTCTATTTCCAGAGCGTTATTTTCCTGCCTGCCATTGCCATCAGCGTTTTTATGACGGTCGCCCGTGTATGGGATGCTTTCAACGATCCCATGATGGGCTCCATCGTGGACCGCACCCGTACCAAATGGGGCAAATGCCGTCCGTATCTGATCTTCTCACCCGCAGTGATCTGCATCATCACCATTCTCACATTTGTCAACGGCCGTTACGTGGAAGGCGGCGACACCGCAAGAAACGCCTTCATTATCGGTTGGGCAGCCCTGTCCTATATTCTTTGGGGCATGAGTTATACCGTCGGTGACATTCCGTTGTGGGGTATCACGGCACTGATGACCGAAGACACCAAAGACCGTTCCAACATTCTTGCATGGGCAAGAATTGCGGCAGGTGCAGGCGGCGGCCTTGTACTCGCACTCATCGTCCCCATTTCGCAGGCAGTCGGCGCCATGCTCACACCCGAAAATGCAACGGGCGAACAGGTTTCGGACGGTCAGCAGAAAGGCTTCATTTTAGTCGCCGTCGTGCTGACGGTGATCGGTTGCGCGCTGTTTGAACTGGCAGGTCTGTTCACAAAAGAACGCGTTGCTTCTTCCGAAAAACACTATACGCTCAAAGAAAATTTCCAACTGATGTGGTCCAACAAACCCTTCCGTCAGCAACTCATTTCCGGTGTGCTCAGAAGTCCCATTCAGTTGCTGATGAACGTTGCGATGACGTTGCTTGCCTACTACTTCGGTGACTATCACGGCGATTATATTCTGTATCTCGTCATTCTCGGCGGCGGTATGATGGTCGGTCAGTTTGCGATCATGCTCTTTGTGCCGTCTCTTGCACAGAAATACGAAAAGAAAACGCTGATGATCGGTGCTACACTGATCTCGGCTGTCGGTTTCGCTTTGGTGTTTGTTGTCTATCTGATCGCACCGCAGGATCTCGACAAACCGTTCTGGCTGGTCGTCAATGCCATTCTCTTTGCACTCGCAGGTGCAGGACAGGGTGCGCTGAACGTTCTGCAGTCGGTCATGATCGCAGACACCATTGACTACGAAGAATATCTGCACGGTGTTCGTCCCGACGGCGTGTTCTTCTCGGGCCAGAGTTTCATCACCAAACTGTCCACCGGCATTGCTTCCATCATTTCCGGTGTGGTTTACTCCGTCGTCGGCTTCTCGGGTTCGGCGGTCGAAGAACTCAACACAGCCCTTTACAACGGCGCATCGTTCAAAGCCGATTATCCCGAATACGCCGCCGCCATGTTCTTCCTTTGCTCCATTCCGCCCGCAATCGGATTGTTCCTGTCGGTCATTCCGCTTCGCAATTATGCCCTTTCCAACAAAGAACATGCACGCATCATGGAAGAACTCAAAGAACGCCGCCACGGCAATGAAGAAACCGCAGAATAAAGAAGCAAAACAAGCGGATTCATACTTTGAAATCGTTTTCAAATAAAAAAATATTCTATATCAACCCCCCGTCCCCCAATCTTGGGGGTGAAAAGGTGTTTTTTGTTATATGCAAACTGCTCACAATCGCGAGCAGTTTCCTATATAATAACAAAGAAGGTATTATTGCAAGCGCAACTCCGCCTGCAATAATACCTTTTTTTTACTTTTTGGTCTGCGCGAAATGCAACAGTCCCTTCATATTCATCTACTCAATTCCAGCCGTCGGCAGGTCTTGTGAATTGTCCGTCCTCAACAGGGGCCTGCGAAAATGCGGTGGTGTTTTCGGGTACGCTCACGGCAGGCACGGTCACAACGGGTTCTTGCGGCACTTGCGTGACTTCTTCGCCTGCGGACGGAAGTGTCGCCTCCTGCATAAACGGATCGGTCGGATCTGTCGGCTGTACAAGGTCGTCAACAAAGGGCAGTGTTCCGACTTCACCGAAATTACTGTCCACGGCAGGCAAAGAGTTGTCCTGCTCATATTGCGTGGATTCGGGCGGCAGGTCGGAAACGAACAATGCCGCATCCGTCAGCACGAAAGCCGCGGAAAACAACAGCAAAAACGCAAGCGTGGCGGCAATGATCGTCTTGCGCGACATCGGCGTTTTTCTGTTTTGTTCATTGATGCGATACCCCTCGGCATCCACGCGATCCGGAAACGTTTCGCTGAATCTGTAAAAGCCCTTTGTTTTTTCGGCAAAGGGAGCTTTTTTTGACGGGGCTTTTTCAAGCAGATCCCGATAAGCAGGATCCGGATGCGCATCCGTACTGTGTTTTGTTTTCATGTAATTGCGCTGGCCCGGTCTGCGATTTTCTTTGCGGACACGCAAATTTTCACGCAGAAAAGAGGCTGTGTTGCGCAGATTTTCAAAAGCCATGCAAAACCCTTTCTCTGTTTCCATTTTTTTTGCATTGCGTCTGCCATGCAGTCGGAATACAATGAAAACAGAATCAGTGTGAGGAGAAAAATTGAGATGAAATGCAGAATGCGAAACAAAAACGGGCTTGAGGTTACACTCAGCCGCGAAGAAATGGCGGCACTCGACATTACTTATGAAAAACTGGATTATGCCAATACCGAAACACGGCGTGTGCTTTGGACGGTGTTGGATGAAGCGGAAAGTGTATTGGGGTGCAGTTTTGACCTGTCGGGTAAAATGCGCATTGAAGCACGTCCGAACGCAGACGGCGGCTGTATTCTTGATTTTACGCTACAGACAGAACCGACCGTTCCACGTCACGAAAAGACAGAAAAAAGACAAGCGGCTCTGCTTTTTGAAACAGACAATGCAGACGACCTGTTGGCGGCGGTAAAACATCTGCCCTGCACCGTTGGCGGCGACCTTTATATACATAAAAACCGTTTTCGCCTGCTGTCCGCAGCCACATTTTCAGAAAAAGAACAGTTGTGTGCCATACTTACCGAATTCGGTACCGTAGACGAGAACTGCACCGTAACAAGCGCACAAACAAGGGAATACTGGTCTCTTGTTTGCAAAAATGCCGTCGGACTTTTGCAATCCTACTGTTTACTCAGAGAGAATACAGATGTTCAAAACTGACTCCGTTTTCACCGATTACGATCTTCGTACCGCCGTTGAAACCGGGCTTGAATCCGGATGCAATACCGACTTTTAAGGTATAGGTCATACGGACATTTTCATATACAACGGAAAAATTATTCATGTGTTCGTGACCGCAGAAAATATTTTCGGTCGTACCGACCTCTTTGACAGCCGCAAAAAAGCCGTTGTCGATCGGCTGACCGTCGGCATCACGCGGACAGCATATCTTTTCGTTGCATTCGCCCGAAGCGGCAAAGCCTTCACGCCATGATTCGGCATCTGCATCCCATGCGGCATCATAAGCATACTGATACTGCGCACAGGGGATGTGGAAGAACACGGTCGTTTCCGTCGGTTCGCCCGTGACGGTCTGAATGCCCTCACAGGCCCATTTATACCACTCGATCTGTGCTTCGTTCAGGTGCGAACCGTGGGTATCCATCATCAGAATGGACTGCACGATGCGTTCGTTTTCGCCGTCCTGCTCACGAACATTGATGATATAATTACCTACTCCCAGTGCAGGATCCCCTTTGCGCAACAGACAGTAAGGGCTTTGCATCATAACATCGGCAAGATAATTCAAATCGCAATTGCCTTCTCCGTCGTGATTGCCGAATACGGGTGCCCACGGTATTGCAAAAGAATTCATCAGATCGGTAATCCGTTTGATCGCAAACACGGTGGAATCCGTGCAAACAATATCACCCGTTACGGTAATGAGATCGGGTTGCACACGTTTGACAAGACGTTTCATGGTCGCCGAGGCCAAAAAAGCGGTAAACGCACGGTAGTCATAGTCCGCAAAGTGCATATCGGTGAGGTTGAGAATCACAAAATCCTCACCGCTTTGTTTGGTTAAAACGGCAGTATCTTCCAAACGGTATGTATCGTCAGCCGACCACGTATCGGTGCTCGGAGTACCGATGTATTCGGTATTCAGAATCTCATGCATATGAAACAATGCATATAATGCTTCTTTCAATCCTGCCATGCGTGTGTACTCTCCTGTCGATTGTGCTGCCCCTGCGGTCATCCCCGCCGCGGAACAAAGAAGCAAAACACAAAGAATGACGCTGATAAAACGTTTCATAGGGAGTCCTCCGTGAAATATAATCGTTCAGCCGAGAGAATGCAGCAGATCAATTGCCTGCGAACGGTCAGTCTGTTTGAATACGTAACTGCCTGCAACCAAAATATCCGCGCCTGCATTCACACAAGAACCTGCCGTATCGGCATCCACACCGCCGTCTACCTGAATGTGTGTTTTGAGACCTCTGCGCTCAATTTCGGTGCGGAGTTCCTTGATCTTGGGCAACATATCGGACATAAATTTCTGTCCTCCGAAACCGGGTTCCACGGTCATAACCAAAACCATGTACAAACGGTCAAGATACGGGAATACCGCTTGCGCAGGTGTACCGGGCTTGAGCGAGATCGCCGCTTTGACACCCTGTGCATCAAGATAATCAAGCACCTGCGTCACATCGCAGTCGGATTCAATGTGGAACGTAATCAGATCTGCCCCTTCTTTTACAAAAAGCGGCGCAACAAATGCGGGATCACTCACCATCAGGTGTACGTCCAGAAATGCATCCGTTTCTTTACGTAAAGTGCCGACAAGCCCCGGACCGAAACTCAGATTCGGCACAAAATGACCGTCCATAATATCAATATGTAACATATCCGCGCCGCAATGCAGAACATCCTTGGCTTCCGCCGTCAGTTTTCCGTAATTGCATCCCAGAAGTGAAGGTGAAACAAGAATCATGATTTTGTCCAACTCCTTTCATTATCCTCTATTATACACCATAGCGCATTGTAATGCAATTTCTTTTTCCGGCCTTTTAAAGAATTTATTTTCTTTTATGTTATTGATTTTTTAAGGAAAATAGTGTATGTTATAAACAATAATATGGGATATTGCAGGTTGCATATCCTCAACAAGGAGAAAAAAAGGACATGAAGAAAATCACGTTTACACTTATTTGCGCTGTTCTGACCATGAGTTTGTTGCTTTGCGGCTGTTTGGTTGACGATCCCGCAAATCAGACCAATGCCCCCACGCAGGTCATCACCGACAATCAGGGACAGACCGTGGTCGCCCCTGCCGATGCGACCGTCTCTTCTTCGCTGATCGGTGACGATGTGGCACAGTTGAACCTTATCAGTAGCGGCAATTTTTATTTTGTAGGCTCGCTGACAGATGAAAACGGTGAAAACACCTTGATGGAAATGGCAAAACAGAACGAGAATTCCTATATGGGTTCGCAGATGGACGGTGTTTCCGTCGGCTTCATGCACACGGGTGCAGATTACTACATGGTTTATCCCGCAGGTGAATGTGCTTTGCTGTTGGATGATGATGTCTGTGCAACGCTGGAACTGGATCCCACGGAGATGGATATGGACACCTCCAAACTTTCATTCGGTGAACTGAGCAAAGACCAACTCATCAACACAAGTGATGCCCTTGTGGACACTGCAATTGCAACCTGCCGCACTTATCAGCAGGACAACGGCAAAACGGTCAAGACCTATGTCAGCGACGGCAGACTCATTCGCCTGCAACAGTTCTCTGCGGAAGGCGCACTCCTTTCAACACTTGACATTGATATTCTTACCGATGCCGTTCCCGAAGAAAAAGTTTCGATTCCCTCGTCCTATAAAACCTACTCCGGTTCCACCGGTATGCTCTCGTTCATGCTCAAGTTTGCCTCTGCCATCGGCATGGATACGTTTAGTGAATAATGAAGACCGCTTTCGTTACGGGCGGCACGGGCGGGATCGGCGAAGCCGTTGTGCGTGCTTTGTGTGAAGCAGGATTGCAAACCGCTGTCGGTTATTGCAATGCCAAAGAAAAAGCGAACGCATTATCTGCCGAACTCGGTGTTCTGCCCGTGTATTGCAACACCGCAGACGCTGCCTGTGTCAATGATGCAATGCAATACGTCGTACAGGCATTCGGCCGTCTCGATCTGCTTGTCAACTGTGCGGGCATTTCCGAATGGGGCTTATTTGATACTCTTTCGGATGCAACATGGCAGAATCTGCGCAGTGTAAATTTAGACGGCGTCGTATATACCTGCCGCGCGGCAGTTCCCTACATGATCCGCCAAAAAAGCGGTTCGATCGTCAACATCGGCTCGGTATGGGGCGAAACGGGTGCATCCTGTGAAGCCGCCTATTCCGCCTGCAAAGCCGGTGTTTCGGGATTGACCAAAGCATTGGCAAAAGAACTGGCACCAAGCGGGATCACGGTCAACTGTGTAGCCCCCGGTGCGGTACAAACGTCTATGATGCAACGCTTTTCGGCAGACGAGATCAGCGCGTTGTGTGAGGAGATCCCGTTGGGACGTCTTGCACAACCTTCGGAAATCGCACAGGCCGTTCTGTTTCTCAGCCGCGTATCTTATATCACAGGTCAGATCCTCGGGATCAACGGAGGATTATATATCTGAATACAAATGAGGAATGTTCATGTTTAACTTGAAAAGAACAAAACACTGCGTTGCGTGGCTTTTGGTGCTGGCAATGTTTGTCCCCGTTTTTGCATTGTCTGCAAATGCGGCGGCATACGATGTTATCAAAAACCCGGATGAATTGCAATATTATGTGGATGAATTCAACAAAGTGGTCAATGCCGTCAAAAACGAACGTCCCGGCATGACCGTCTCCGCCACAGGTGAAGTGTTGCAGGATGCAGACCTTTCCGATGATAAAATAGCGCAGTTTGCAAACATGGCGGTTGCAAACGTGTTCAAAAATGATTCTTCTCTGGTTGCAGATCTGTTCGGTGCGCTGAATGAGGCTCCGGACAATGACTGGCAGGAGAAAGACATTGAATATGTTCGCGGTGAAGCCGACATCAACAAAGTACCCGTATCGGGCCAAAAGTACGTGAGTGCTCTGACGACAAACTTCCCCATGGAAATGCGCAGGATCCGCAACGAAAGCAAAAAAACGACCGAGATCGGCATTTTGTTCCCCGATATGTTGCTGACCGATGCGTTGAACACCAAAAAATCGGATATGTCCAAGGTGTTCGACCTGCCGACCAACACGTCCATGATTCTGACTGAGGATGAAAACTCCGCTGTCATTCTTGAGGACGGCATTTTCCAACTCAATGACATCATTTGCACAAAAGCGTACGTGGACATAATTTATAATGACGATCTGGAATTGATCTCTTATGAAGCGAATATAACTTATACCGTACGAGTAAACACCTATTCCATGCTTGCCGAACTTCCCACGGCGGCACTCAAGATGCTTGACTCATTCGGTCTGGAACTGGGAGAACTGACCAATTTTAACATCGTTAAGATCATCATGGGCATCATTTCCCTGTTCACCGATTTCGATCCCGAAGAATCCATGAGCAGTACATACGTCAATTACAACGTCAAATTCAATATGTACGGTTTTGACTGGACGCCGCGTCTGTTCGGGGATACCGACAACAGCGGCACCGTTGAAACAGCCGATGCGCGTGCCATTTTGCGTAATGCCGTCGGTCTGCAAGCTTTCAAGGATCCCGGCATGAAATTCTTTGCTGACCTGAATTTTGACGGTGCAGTGGATCCCGCAGATGCACGCATAGCCCTTCGCATTTCCGTCGGACTTGACAAACCGTTCACGTCTTACGCCATGCGACAGGCGCAGTTAGAGGGTAAATGGGAAGATATGAATACACCGTCCGTTCCCGATGTTCCCACACCGCCCGCAGATATTCCGGACGAACCCGAAGTACCCGATATTCCGTTTACTTAAAATGATATTATTTGCTTGACAAATTTGCAATTTTATTGTATATTGTGATTTATGCACTATTGTTTTGACTGAAAGGATATGAACAGACATGACAGAAGTTTACGAGTTACCTTTGGCAGAGGTAGAAAAACTCAAAAAGGAACTCCTCGCATTACAAACCACCGGCAGAAATGATATTGCCGCAAAGATCAAAGAAGCAAAATCCTTCGGTGACCTCTCCGAAAACGCCGAATACGATGAAGCAAAATCCGACCAGGCAAAACTGGAAGCACGTATTCAGGAAATCGAATACATTCTTGCACACTGCACCATTCTCGACGAGTCCGCACTGACCACCGAACGTGTGCGCACAGGTCTTGCCGTTCGCGTGCACGATCATTTCTTTGATGAAGACGTGGTTTATTACATCGTCAATGCACCGCAGGCAAGTCCGCTTGAAAATAAAATTTCCGATGAATCTCCCGTCGGCAAAGCACTCATCGGCCATGCAGTCGGTGACGTTGTTACGGTTGAAACACCCGACGGTAACAACGATTTTACAATTCTTGAGATCTCCAAATAAAAAACCGCCGCCCGGATCTTTCCGGACGGTGATTGTTTATTCTTGAGCCGAGGTGAAAAAGATGGTCGTTGCGGCTGTTCTTGCAGGCGGCAGCGGAACCCGAATGGGGGCATCCGCACCCAAACAGTATTTATTACTCGCCAATGAGCCGATCCTTGTGCACAGTGTGCGCGCATTTGTGTTGCACGAACAGATAGACAAAATCTGCGTCGTGGTGCCCGAAGCCTACACAGAGGAAACCGAAAACCTGTTGCGCACGTATTTCCCCAACGAGTTGATCGCAGTGATCGCAGGCGGACAAAACCGCAGTACGTCCCTGCTGAATGCGGCAAGGCATTTTGCAAAGCAGTGTCCGCAAGATACGGTGATGCTCACACACGATGCGGTGCGTCCCTTCATTACGAAACGCATAATTGATGAAAACATAGCCGGTGCACGGCGATACGGTGCAGTGGGTACCGTGATCCCCGCCGTGGACACACTGCTTTTGAGTGAAGACGGTCATTTTATTGCAAGCGTGCCGCCGCGCAGTACAGCATTCCACGCGCAGACACCGCAAACCTTTGATCTGCACGCACTCACGTCCCTTTTGGAACAGGCTGACGAAACGCAACACGAACGCTTTACCGACGGCTGTTCTGTTTTTATGCAGGCGGAAAAACCCGTATTTATGGTACGGGGCGAACCATATAACATAAAGATCACCTACCCCGACGATTTGAGCCGCGCAGAAGAAATCCTGAAAAATCATTTCTCCCGATAAAAGAAAGGAGCCGCCATGGCATCAATCACAGTCATTGTCACCTCTCATAAAACAGATGAAGACGCATTGCGCTATTCGCTGGAAAGTCTTGTGGAACAGACCGTAGAAGACTTCGATGTCGTGTTGGTCGATGACGGAACAACACAAGGAGCAGACAAACTGTTTGCGCAGTACTGCGACGAATATGACGGTTTTGTAAGCGTATTCAGTGAAAAACCGGGCACAGCCGCCTCACGCAACGTCGGCGCGCTTAAAGCACGCGGAGATTTTCTGCTGTTTCTGGACGGCGGCGACTATATAGCCCCCGAAACCGTAGACAAATACCGCCAAACCCAAGAAGCAACCAAAGCGGAACTGCTTGTCAACCGCTATTACTATTCGGGCGAAGGCGAACCCGGCTATGACAGTTGGTCGGAACAGATCTGCGTCGTTCCCGATGTGGACAAACTCGACAGAGCACTTCTTAACACAAGTGATCTTGACGGCAAACTGTTCAGCCGCAAATTCTTTGACCTGTACGGTCTGCGTTTTCCCGAACAAACCGTGGCATACAACGCATACTTGACCATGAAATGCGCACTCAGCGGTGCAAAAACGGCCGGTTGCGCAGGTGCGATCTACGAAAAAAAGAGCAATCCCCTGTTTGGCGAGGCCAAGCCCACCGCAGATTCTTTCCGTGCTTTTACAGCCGTTTACGATGAAATTCTCGGTTGGGTACGGGGTGTTATTGAAGAAGAAACGGGTTCATTGGACGGCGATGAATATGCTTATCAGGAGATTCTGACGGTCTATTTTCAACTGTTGACCGACCGTTTTTACCGCGCATTCTGGCACCTGAACAATGACATCCTGGATCTGTTGCGTCTGAAACTGGAAGAGATCAGCGCACAGCTGAGTGATGATCGCAGACAGAAGATCAATGCAAAAAACATCGATCTTCGTTTCCCTTCCATGTATATCCGCCTGGAAGATGCCGTGCAGATGCCGCTGTTCAGTCTGCTCATCGACATCACAAAAACAGATGCACTCGGTGATCTGATTCAATCGTTCTACGGACAGAAATTCCCGTTCTTCGACCTCTGGGTGAAGCAAAGCGACTTCGATTCGGGTTACTATCCGCAGGCATGGAAAAATGCACCAAACCTGCACCTGTTGCCCGATGAAGGCTTTTTTGCGACCGCCAGACGTGATTGCGCCGGCATTCCCATCAATGTCAAGGATGAAAAGCCCGTAGACAGCAGCGTTCTCAGCGAACTGGCAACCGCCAAAATGCCGCGCTCTTTGGTCAACTATAAATTCGCCGCCCTGCGCAAGCAAAAAGGCGCAAAAACCTATCTCAAAGGCAAAGGCTTTAATTTGAGATAAATCACAACATAAAAAAGGATGTATCCAAACTCCGAACACGAGTATGGATACATCCTTTTAATTTATAGCAATTCAAAACGGCAATACAATTGTTCGCAATGCCAAACAAGTTCAACGGTGAACGTGTATGCATTCCCTTGTTCATCTTCCTGCCGGACATACAGAATGCCGTCTTGTTCGGTTACATCAAACCAACCGCAGGATTCGTAAAACGAACGGAATGTACGCAATGT
>JAFQKN010000191.1 GCA_017396895.1 Clostridia bacterium | reverse complement strand
CCGAGGATGTCATCGAACTGATGCTGGCGGGTGCCACCGCGGTGCAGGTGGGTGCCGCCAATCTGAGAGATCCCTTTGCCTGCAAGAAGATCATTGAAGATCTGCCTGCGGTCATGCAAAAATACGGTATTGAAAAATTAACAGATATAATAGGAGGCGCTCACAATGGGTAAAGACGTAATCATTGCTTGCGATTTCAGCAGCAAACAGGCTTGTCTGGAGTTTCTGGACCGTTTCACGGAAGAAAAACCGTTCGTAAAGATCGGCATGGAACTGTTCTATGCGGAAGGTCCCTCCATCGTCAAAGCCATCAAGGAAAGAGGACACAAGATCTTCCTCGACTTAAAACTGCATGATATTCCCAACACGGTCATGAAGGCCATGAACGTGCTTTCAAACCTTGATGCAGATATCTGCAATCTGCACGCAGGCGGCACAAAGGCTATGATGGAGGCCGCCATCAAGGGCCTTACAAGACCTGACGGAACCCGTCCCCTGCTGATTGCCGTCACACAGTTGACAAGCACTTCGCAGGAAGCCATGACGACCGACCTTCTCATCGACCGCCCCATTGACGAAGTGGTCATGCACTACGCAAAAAATGCCGCAGATGCAGGCTTGGACGGTGTTGTGTGCTCTCCCTTGGAAGCAGGAAAAGTGCATGAGCTTTGCGGAAAAGACTTCCTGACAGTCACCCCCGGCGTTCGCTTTGCAGACGGTGACGTAGGCGATCAGAAGCGTGTTATGACACCTGCACAGGCAAAAGAGATCGGCTCGGACTACATCGTTGTCGGCAGACCGATCACCGCAGCAGAAGATCCCGTTGCCGCTTACAGACGTTGCTGCAACGAATTCATCGGTTAAAGAATATATCGGATAAGGAGTAAATGATAATGAGTATTGAAAGAAAAGTAGCAGAAGCACTGCTTGCCATCAAAGCAGTATTTTTCCGTCCGCAAGAGCCGTTCACATGGGCTTCGGGCATCAAAAGCCCCGTTTACTGTGACAACCGCCTGATTCTCACAGCTCCCGAACAGAGAAAGATCGTTGAGCAGGCCATTGCCGATACCGTCAAGGCTGAATACCCGGAAGCGGAAGTGCTCATGGGCACCAGCACCGCAGGCATTGCCCATGCCGCCATCGCCGCAAGCATTCTCGATATGCCCATGGGTTACGTACGCGGCAGCAGCAAGGATCACGGCAGACAGAACCGTATCGAAGGCAAACTCGAAAAGGGACAGAAAGTCGTTGTTATCGAAGACCTCATTTCCACCGGCGGCAGTGTTATTGACGTGGTGGATGCACTGCGTGAAGCAGGTGCTCAAGTACTCGGCATCGTCAGCATCTTTACCTACGGGATGCAGAAAGGGCTTGACCGTCTTGCCGCCGCAAACGTCAAGAACACTTCCCTTACAAACTTTGACACCATTGCAAAAGTGGCCGCCGAAACCGGTTACATTGCAGACAGCGACATTGCTAAATTGCTGAAATTCCGCGACAATCCCTCGGATGAGAGTTGGATCGGAGCATAAGTTATGAGAAGTTTGATTGATATTCTCGATCTCTCGATCGAAGAGATCGATGAACTGATTGAAACGGGCCTTGACATTATTGCAGACCCGAAAAAATACGCACACAAGTGCGACGGCAAAAAATTGGCAACCCTGTTTTATGAACCGTCCACACGCACAAGGCTGAGTTTTGAAGCGGCCATGCTGGAACTGGGCGGCAGTGTGCTCGGTTTTTCGGAAGCCAATTCTTCTTCCGCAGCAAAGGGTGAAAGCGTAGCCGATACCGCACGCACGGTCAGTTGTTATGCAGACATCATTGCCATGCGCCATCCCAAGGAAGGTGCTCCCCTTGTAGCGGCAAACAAGAGCCTGATCCCCGTTATCAACGCAGGCGACGGCGGACACAACCATCCCACGCAAACGCTGACCGACCTTTTGACGATCAAAAGAGAAAAAGGCAGACTTGACAATCTGACCATCGGTCTGTGCGGCGATCTGAAGTTCGGCAGAACCGTACATTCCCTCATCTGCGCCATGTCGCGTTATGAAAACGTAAAATTCATTCTCATCAGCCCCAAAGAACTGATGATCCCCGAATATCTGCGCCAAGAGTATCTGATCGACAGAAACATTGATTTCACCGAAACGACAGATCTTGTCGGCGTGATGCCCGAACTGGACATTCTTTATATGACACGTGTACAGAAAGAACGTTTCTTCAACGAAGCCGATTATCTGCGTCTGAAAGACAGTTACATTCTGACGCTTGACAAGATGAAAACTTCAAAACCCGATCTTTCCGTTTTGCATCCGCTTCCGCGTGTCAACGAAATTGCAGTTGAGATCGACGACGATCCGCGTGCGTGTTACTTCAAGCAGGTATTCAACGGAAAGATCATCCGCATGGCACTGATTCTGAAATTGTTGGAGGTGGAGTGAAATGATTATCAATCCCATCACGAACGGTATCGTGCTTGACCACATCAAACCCGGCGGTGCCATGCACATCTACAACGTGCTCAAACTCGGCAATCTCGGCTGTACGGTCGCCATGATCATGAATGCAGACAGTGTTAAAATGGGCAAAAAAGATATCATCAAGATTTTTGATCTCATTGACATCAATCTTGACATAATCGGGTATCTCGATCCCGGCATCACCGTCAGCATCATCCGTGAAGGCGTGCTTGCAAAGCGCATTCATCTGGAACTGCCCGATGAAGTACGCGACGTTATCAAGTGCCGCAATCCTCGTTGCATTACCTCCATTGAGCAGGAACTTCCGCAGATTTTCAAACTCACAAACCGTGAACAGCGCACCTATCGCTGTATTTACTGCGAATCCAAAGCAAAAGATTAAAAAACAGGGCTGCTGCATTTCGCACAGACCGAAAAGCAAAACAGAAAAGGTATTATCGCAAGCGAAATTCCGCTTGAATAATACCTTTTTTTGTTATCTCCAAAACAGTTTCAAAATTTGAATCCGGTTATTTTTTCGTTTTGCTGTTTTTTATCAATATGAGAACATCCCCGACGGTCTTACCCGTTACGATCTCCAATTCGGAAATGGTGACACCGAATTCTTCTTCAATGGCAACGGACATATCCACCAATTCAAGAGAAGTAAGTCCCAGATCCCCGCGAAAATCGGTTTCAAGCGTGATCTCCTGCGCATCCTTGGGAAGATATTCGGCAATAATTGCCTTGAGTCTTTCAAACATGATTCCAACCGCCTTTGACATAATACAGATATTTTATTTAATTTTTTCAAACAAGTCAATTGACATTTCAGTTTGATATGTTATAATTGTTACATGATGTAACAATTCTGTACTGAGGTGAATAAAAAAAATGGCAGAGCACAAAGAATACAGTTGTATAAAAAAAACAAAGCGTGCCTTGGCTGAAAGCCTTGCGCACATTGCACAAAGTAAGCCGCTGAATAAGATCACGGTCAAAGAAGTGTGTGAGGGTGCCCAATTGAGCCGCAACGCTTTTTACACCCATTACCCCGACATAAACGGCTTGATCGAAGAAATTGAAAAGCAGACTCTCGATCGCGTCAAAGAGATCCTGGATGAATTTGTGGACGGAGAATTTCCGCACAATATGCTTGTATCCGTGCAGAAACTGTTAGGGCTTTTGATGCAGGACAAAGAAACCACTCTGATGCTGTTTGACAACTCAAACTCAACATCCTTCCCCGAAGAACTCAAAGAGATCCTCGGCACGTTTTTTTTCGGCTATTTCCGCGATTTCAACAGTGCAGGATTTGAAAAAACGTACAATTATTTTTACGTTTTCATTGCAGAGGGGATGATCGGAATGTTGCGTTTATGGTTGCAGCAACCGGGAAGCATGAGCAAGGAAATGTTTGCATATATGAGTTACGTTATGATACGCCGCCTCATGCAGCTCAACAACGACTCAATCGCTTAATTTCCGTTTCTTGCTTTGCTCGGCAAAACCGAGATCCGTATGCGTACTGTGTCCGAAAGAAACGACCTGTTTGCCGTATTTTTGCCGCAAATGAGCCATCGCGGATTCTATTTTTTCCTGCCGTTTTTCTGCCTGCTCATCACCGAACAGACTTTCCTGCGAATAAGCGGTATCCGCATCCAGGAGTTCCGCCACGGTTACACCCAACAAACGGATCGGTCTGCCGATGCTCCAATTGGCAAGCACCAACTCCACTGCAGTTTGTGTGATATCTTTTTGCAGCCACGTCGGCTGCATGAGTGTTTTTTGCCGTGAAATGGTCTGAAACGCACTGTCACGGATCTGCACCTGCACGCAGGTGCATTTTTTGTTTTCATTGCGCAATCGCACGGACACCGAATCCGATAAGGCCGACAAGGCGGATTTGATTTCGGACAAGTTTGTCAGATCTCTGTAAAAGGTCATGGAATTGCCGATTGATTTTACTTCCCTTTTCTCATAAAAAGACCGTACGGGATCGGCATCCAATCCGTTTGCAGACAGCCAAAGGTGCATTCCCTGCTTGCCGAGCAAACGCACCAGTTGTCGGTCGGAGGCACGTGCAAGATCTCCGATGGTGTAAATGCCGCTTTTTTTCAATTTGGAGGCGGTTGCCTGTCCGACAAACAGAAAATTTTCCACCGGTTGCGCATAGAGAATATCGTCTATATTTTCATGCGTGATACAGGTGGTCGCGTTCGGTTTTTTGTAATCACTTCCCATTTTTGCAAAACATTTGCAAAAAGAAACACCGACGGACACGGTCACACCGATCTCCTTGTGCACACGCAGACGAATCGCATCTGCCAATTGTTCGGCTGTCATGCCGAACAGATTGAGACTTCCCGTGACGTCCAGATAAGATTCATCAATACTGAACGGCTCCACAAGGTCGGTATATTCCAGATAGATCGCATTGATACGCTTGGATATCTGTTCATAATAGTCATGATGCGGCGGTACGGTTACAAGTGAAGGACATTTCCGAAAAGCGGATTGCACTGTCTCAGCAGTGACGATGCCGTATTTTTTTGCCCGTTCATTTTTAGCAAGAATGATACCGTGTTTCTTTTGCGGATCCCCTGCGACCGCCATGGGAACATCGCGCAAAGAAGGATTGAGCAGTTCTTCACAAGATGCAAAAAACGAATTGCAGTCACTGTGCAGAATCACGCGTTCTTTCGCCATACAAATCCTCCTTGCCTTCATCATTCAAATACATTATACAGTATGACGCACATACAATGCAATACAAAAAACACAAAAATACAAACATTTGTTCACAGTCTGAAAAACACCGCAAAATATGCCAATTTCGCATAATTTATACTTGACAATAAATTACAATTGCTTTATAATGGCTACAAAGGAGTGATTTTAACATGAAAAAATTTATTGCACTGTTCTTGTCCGTCATCATGATGTTCAGCTGTCTGGGCGTTGCTGCTTCCGCAACAAGCGTTGTCGGCCGCAGTTCCACACCTCTTGGCCCCCAGACTCCCACCGAGGCTCCGACTGAAAAGCCCAGCCGTCCCGAAAACAACGTTGTCAACAACGTAACGAACGTAACGAACATCACAAACAACAACATCACCATCATGCCCGAAGAAGATCCCACTACGATCTTCGGTTTCCTGTACAGAGTCATTAAGACCATCGTTCCTTATCTGTACAAGATCCTTTCCATGCTTCGCGTTGACATTTCCTTCGGCGCACAGAATGCTTGCGGCAATTGCGGCAGCACCACCGGTTGCAACTGCAACGGTAACGCAAATGACAACACCGTTATCGTGATCCCCACGCTCCCCTCTGTTCCGTCTACTCCTACCGTTCCTTCGGTACCCGGCGGTAACACAGATTCCGACTCCGCAGATTCCGATTCTGCTGATTCCGACTCCGATTCCATGGACAGCATCCTCGGCAATCTCTTCGGCGATCTGTTTGCATAAGAAGAAATCATAAAAAAATACAAGGGTTGCAACAGCAACCCTTTATTTTTTATTTGATCTTACCCAATATAAGTGAGTACGGTTCTGTTTTTCCGATCTCTTTCGCACTCATTTTATCAAGCATCAGAGCCATTTTAAGAAATGTTTCAATTTGTTCACACATAAGTTCAATGCTGAATTTTTCCATCTGATGTGTTTCGTTTATTGCAGTCAGATAATCGGGGGCAGTTACAAGAGAAATATCGGGAATACCAACGTTTCTCGGCGGCTGTCCTTCACCGAAATGAAGAAAATTGTGACCTTTCACACTCACCGTTCTGACCATCGTTCTGCCTTCAAGAGATGCATAATACACCTTGTCCATTGCTTTGTTGGCGGAATAAACAAGTTCCACATCAATGGGGTTTGTACACTGATATTTTCCGTCCTTATCTTTCCATTCCGTGCACCCAAGGTGCTCGACGCCGATACTTGCAACAGCTTTGATATGCCCTTTTTTACCGTCCCACATATCCCGATGGTTTTTAAGCCACTTTG
>JAFQKN010000190.1 GCA_017396895.1 Clostridia bacterium | reverse complement strand
CTATCCTTACATAAGCGCAGGAAAGTTGTTAAGAGGCTGACAGCCCCGTCCCTCTCTGTCACTTCGTGACATCTCTCCCACACGGTGGGAGAGCCTTCCCTCGCCGGGGGTTTTCTTAAATGCGAAGCATCAGCAAAGTGCATTTATTGCAGGCTGAATATGAACAATCGGTTTTTGGTGCGTTGCACTTAGGAGAGCGGTTCTTATAGGCAAAGAAAGGTATATTTAGGATGACCAAGTCCATCTTGGTTGTGACGATGACGGAACCGTATGATTGCAATAGCGTTTAGCACTCAAGAAAACGGCTTCGCCGTATGCCTACGGCGACCGTTTTCGATTTGTCCATCTCCGAGCACGTGAAGCGTGCGTTCGCCAGGGACATACAATATTTTTGTTTTATGGAAACGCAGTTTCCTATAAAGTAAAAAACCGAACCTCGGAAGTGAGGTTCGGTCTTTTATATGTCTTTGTTTATGCGGCAGCGGCCTCTTTGTTGTTGAACAGCATATCTTTGAAGAATTCAAACAGCGTCTTGATGAAATCAATGAACGCATTGAAAATGGATTTGATGGTGGGCTTTTGTACCACATCCGTGATCCACGGGCCGTCTGCACAGTTTTCTGCGGTCATGTTGACGACCTGACCGGAGGCACTGTTATCGTGCACAAGGAAACGGTTGATGCCCTTTTTGTTGGAAGAAGCGGTCACGTTGGTGTACTGGGTGAAATATTCACCGATATAAGCAACGGCACTCCAATAGTCGTGATGCTTGTTTTTGATGAACCACGTGGTTTCGGGGAACAGACAGGTGGAAGCATCGACCTTCTTGTCAAGGGAGATGTAGTCACCGTAACCGGCGGCAACACGTTCTGCAATGTATTCATCGCTGAGGGTATCGAATACGCCCGATGCGGTTGCACCGAAAGATGCATCCTGCACGCCGACAAGGCAGTCACCGGTTTCGTCTGCATGAACACCGATGGGAGGATTGACAAGACCGTAAGAAGCAAGAACACCGATCTCTACGCCGTATTCGTTGGCAAACTTCAGATACAGATCATTCTTGTCAACGATCATGTGATCTCTGATGTATTCGAGTTTTTCAATCAGACCTGCAAATTCGGTGCGGCGTTCGCTGCCTTCTTCACCGAACATAAAGTTGAGTGCATTGTTATAATCTTCTTCGTAAACACTGCACCAGTAGGAAGCCCATGTGCCGATACCGGTTGCAAGAAGAATGGAGGGCAGGAATGCTTCGGCAAGTCTTTCGTACAGTTTTTCAACCGTCCACAGAGCCATGTTGAGTTTGCCGGACTGCGTCATATAATCAACGGCTGTTTCGGCAAGGGTAAGCAGGAGTTCGTCCACACCTTTGAGGTCAATACCGATGTTTTCTTTGCCGAAGTATTCGCTTTCAAGCAGATAAGCCTGGATGAGTTTGTCGTCAAAACCGATCTGACCGCTGAAGCAATCGCTGATAACGGAAGCACCGTTGGAAAGGGATTCATCATACATAACCTTTTTTACAAGGCCTTCACTGCCGTATTTTTCAAGGTATGCAGTAATGACACCGCCGCCGATGCATCTGGAAATCAGGCTGACCTGGTCGCAACCGGTGGTTTTGAGGAGTGTTTTGATGTATTCATGCAGTCTGTCTGCATGGTCGTAGGGAGAAAGACGCCAGTCATAACGGAAGTCGTAGTCTCTTGCTTTGAACTTGCCGTCCTTACCTTCGTCCACGGTGGCAATTTTTTTATCCCATTTTGCAATTTCGGCTGCCGAAACACCGGTGCCGTACTTGGCATTGCCGTCGCCGCCGATCTGCGTTTCATCCCAGATGGGAGCCAGTTCTTCATACAGAGCGACTGCATAATTGTCCCACTTGTCAAAGGGCAGACCTTCCAGCAGGAAGGGCTTGAGGATGTTCATGGCACTTTCGATGATGGCGTCGGTGGAAATGCCGCCTTCTTCGCCTTCATCATCATCGGTCAGAACTTCAAAACCGGTGGAGATGATGTTGCCTTCGGCATCGCAGATATCAACACTGGAGCCGGCAATAAAAATGATGGGGTTCTTTTCACGTTTTTCGGTTTCTGCCGCACCGACGGGCAGAGCCACAAGGGTAAATGCCATAACCAAACACAGAAAAACAGAGAGGATTTTTTTCATAGACAATCAACTTACCTTTCTGAATGATTTATAGTATGTTTATGTTATCACAGTCTTTTGACTTTTGTCAATGGCTTTTTTCCATGAAAGCAATATTATTGCAGTTTTTTACTTTGTATTAAGCATATCCGGAATTGTTTACTTCCCCACGCAGAATTTTGCAAAGACTTCATTGACAACCGCTTCGCTGACTTTTTGCCCGGTCAGCGCAAACAGTTCCGAGAGCGCGCTGTCAATGCAGACACCCACCGCATCGAGTGTTTCACCGTTTTGCAAGGCAAAAATACCTTGTGTGAGGTGGTCGGCGGCATTCGCACAGCACTGTCTCTGCCGTTCACCTGCCAACACCTCGCCGTTTGCGTCAAAAGCGTTTGTGCCGAGCACTTCTGCAAGCGTTGCGGCAAAGGTTTGTGCAGATTCCTGATTTTTTGCACTGATGAAACAGGTATGGGGGATGCTGTTTTCGATTTCCTGCAGGTCGATTGCCGTCGGCAGGTCGCTTTTGTTGATGATCGCCACCGATGTGCGGTCACGGCAGACTTCAAGCAGGCGGCGATCTTCATCGTCTAACGGAACACTGCTGTCAAAAACCGCCAACAGCAGAGCCGCTTCGTTCATTTTTTCCCTTGCCATGGCAACACCGATCTCCTCCACTTCGTCGTCCGTTACACGAAGTCCTGCCGTGTCTGCAAGTCGCAGAACGATCTCTCCTACACGCACGGTTTCTTCAATGATATCGCGTGTGGTGCCCGCAACCGATGTGACAATGGAACGCTGTCTGCCCGTCAAAAGATTCATCAGCGTGCTTTTTCCCACGTTGGGTTTGCCGCAAATGACGGCACTGATGCCCTCTGTTACGGCTCTGCCCGAATCGTAACGGGCAATGAGGGTAAATAAGTTTTCTTTTGCTGTCTGCATGGTGTCAAGAAGTGTTTGTTCCGAAACGGCGGGCACATCTTCATCGGGGTAGTCCGTCCATACGGCAAGACCTGCCGCGGCATTCGTGAGGCTGTCGGCAATGTTACCGACAGCACGGCTGACACTGCCCGAAAGCGTTGCGTTGGCCGCCGCCAAAGCCTGTTCTCCCTGTGCGGAAATGACGTTCATCACCGCTTCCGCTTCGCTGAGATCCATTCTGCCGTTGAGGAAAGCACGGCGCGTGAATTCTCCTGCTTCAGCAGGCACGGCACCGGCTGAGAGCACGGCGCGTAACAGCCGTTTTGTGACAAACAGACCGCCGTGACAGCAGATCTCTGCCACGTTTTCACCCGTATAACTGTGCGGTGCGCGGTAGACGATGGCAACACCCTCGTCCAAGACCGTTTCACCGTCATGAATCTTGCCGTAGGCGGCACGGTAGCCTTTCATATCGCTGAGTTTTTTTTCGCTGACGGGATTGAATACGCGGTCGGCAATTGTGAGGGCATCTTCGCCCGAAATACGTACGATTGCCACACCGCCGCTTGCGTTCGGTGTGCAGACTGCTGCAATGCTGGACATAATGAATCCTCCTGAAAATGGAAAGCGTTTTTGTATGTTATATCGGTGCATTAAAAAAGGGGTCTTTATACTTTTTTTCTTTGTTATCCGCATTCAATATAAAAACACGGGAATACGGTTTTTTGTCAACAATCACTTCAATTGTTTTTAAATCCGTCATGCGGCTGCCGATTATATTTCCATCGACCCTATAAGCAGCTGTTACACACATGTCTTCCGTATCAAAAACAACAACAGAATTCAGATTCCGATCAACCAATACCATGCAATTATCATTAATCTCAAACACATTGCTTAACGGACCGTT
>JAFQKN010000189.1 GCA_017396895.1 Clostridia bacterium | reverse complement strand
GGAAGTCTGCCGCCAGTTTTCTTGCAATTTCCAACGATTCGGTATAGAGTTCCAGTGCTTCATCCCACTCATTTTGTGCTTGCAGAATGTAGGCAACATTGTTGAGCGAAACCGACAGATCGCGGCGATATCCGGGATTTTCGGGGAAGTCTGCCGTCAGTTTTCTGCGGATTTCCAACGATTCGGTATAGAGTTCCAGTGCTTCATCCCACTCGTTTTGTGTTTGCAGAATGTCGGCAACCTTGTTGAGTGAAACCGACAGATCGCGGCGGTATTGGGGATGTTCGGGGAAGTCCGTCGCCAGTTTTCTTGCAATTTCCAACGATTCGGTATAGAGTTCCAGTGCTTCCTCCCACTCGTTTTGTGCTTGCAGAATGTCGGCAACCTTGTTGAGCGAAACCGACAAACCACTGCGATATTCAGGATTTTCGGGGAATTCTGCAACCAGTTTTCTGTCTGTTTGTAATGCTTTGTTGAATACTTCCGTGGCCATTTTGAATGCATTCTTTATTTCCAGCACGCGACCGAGTTCGTCAAGGGCAATGGAGTAGTTGTTCATGCCCTTTTCACTTGTGTCATGTTCAAAAATACACACCAGTTCTTCGCAGAGTTGCAAGGCGGCTTCCAACTGGTTGTGCTCACGCAATGCAGTGGCTTTGTTTTTCATTGCAGTTATCAGCACATCATCCGCTACGGCAATTTCATATGCATCCTTCATATCCGCTTTACGTAACAGTGCGGTGAGATTGCACAACAGGTATTCGTCCATGCTGTCTACACCCGTCTGATACACGGCATAACTGCGGTTTGCAAGATTCACAAGTCCGTCCTGCGTGCTGCTGTGGAACTCACCCGTTTTGTTCAGCCATTCACCGAACGAACGGTGGAATGTTTGCAAACAGCCGTCGGTTTCCGTCAGCAAGGCCGACAGCGGCAGACGGAAGGAATGATAGTCGTTTTCATCCCAGCCCATCAGTTTTTTCAGTGTTTCAACAGGCAAGGGAGACGGGGCGGCAACGATCATTCCCAAGGGATCACGCCAGAAATCGGTGTAATGATAGGTCATTCCGTCCTTGTGGTAGGTAAAGTCCTTGCGTTTCATACTGAACCGGAACAAATTGTCCATGCCCTGCGGCAGGTCAAACGTCAAAAGGTCAAGGTCGCCTTTTTCGGCTTCTTCGTTCAGAATCGGGCAGATCTCCTCGGCATACAGGAATACACCCTCACTTGCGTTCACAAGGCGGGTCAAAGCGGCTGCACGGTCGTCTTGTTTGGCAAGCAGATCGGCTAATTTGTCTTCATAGTATGCACGGATGTCAGCTTCGTTGTTTGCGCTCTGTTCGTCAAAGTCGATGTGCGGATAATTCTTAAAACGCTCGGTGATGTGGGGCTCTTTGCGTGCGGTGATGAGCATTCGCAACCACGGCGGAAGAAGTTGGCTGTATTCACTGATAAAGCCTGCCATTTCATCGCCTTTGGCTTCGTCAAGAGCGTCAATAATGATCATCATCGTATCGCGTTCCCCGTTAATGCAAAGGCTCAACGGTTGTGCGATCAAGCGGTCAAAGCGGTCTTTGTTGCTGCCCATGTCAAAAAATTGATCTTCAAAGAGTTTTAAGAGATACCTGCGGTAATCGGGCAGGCGCATGGCAAGTTTGTAGGCAAGCCATATGATGATCTTGTTTGTGTCGCTGAACTCGTCGCTCTGGTGGTTGCAGGCAAAGGAAGCTGCAACGTGCGGATTGTAGTGTTGCAAATGCGCACTGAACATGGATTTTCCTGCACCGGGCTTGCCGTAAAGCATCAGCACGGGCTTGGCATCGGCATCGTTGATCCATGCATTCACCATATCCGTCAGCCACACACGACCGACCAAAGGCGTTCTCAGCAGGCGGTTCAGGCGCGGTGTTTCGTAAGCAATTTCGGGCAGAGCGAGCTTTTTGCGCAAAAGGCTGAGCTCATTGTTGTACTGCGTGACCTCGTCACCGTCGAGCATATCAATAATGCGGTCTGCCTGTTTGTCGATATACTGCGCAAAGGCTTCTTCACCCATTTTGGCAAATTCTTTGTAGTTGATCATTTTCGCCCACTGGTATTCAGCCACCATGGCAGGCGGTGTAAAGCCTTCCGGATCATCCGGCTTACTGTTCTCAAGCAGAACGGTTTTGATCATGCCGTGCTTGCTTGAAAGCGCAATGGCAAGCTCGTCCAGGCACACGCCTCTTTCACGCGCGGAATATTTGCTCAGAAACGCAATCACGCTGCGGCTGTTGAGAATGCCGTCCGTGATGCGCTCGCGCCAATGGCTGTAAACGCTGATATCCCGTGTGTCGATCCAGACCTTGATGCGGCCATTGGTTTTACGCATGATGGCATCCGCCAAGCGGCGCACGAAATCCTGATGATCATCGTGCCCGTAGCTGAAAAAGACCTGCATGGGCTGCTTTTCCTGTTCATCACCGTATTCAATGTCAACAAGGCCGCCGCAAGACGGACAGAATCCACGCATGACATTTTCAAATTTCTGTACATCGGTGTTTTTGCATTTTGCACATCTCATAACATTTTCTCCTTTCGGAATACTCCGATTCTATTCTACAAAATTCCGTTCGTTTCGTCAATATTTTGTATCAAGAATAAAATACACCTGCTTGCGATTGAATGCACAAGGGGGGAATGACAAAAAACAGGCATCCGTCAGGACACCTGTCTTTCATTTTCGTATTCAACCGTGGCGGCGCATTTTGCGGTCGTTTTTGCGGCGTTGCGCATCGGCACTGCGCTCTTCCGCCAGTTTTGCGGCCATGGCTGCTTCGCGGGCATAGGTTTCTTCACGGCGGCGGCAGACATCGTCATAATCGGATGTAATGCCGTCAAGATCGGCATAGCCCTGTGCAAGATCGACCGTACGCAGTGCGGCCAGATAGGGGGCGGCGACGTTTGCGTAAAGATTGCGCTGTTTGCTGGCTTCGCGCATGGCCTTGCGGCGCACTTTTGCCTGCTGTGCGGTTTCATCGGGCAGATTGTAGGCATCTTCATAGATCTGCTGATCGAATTCCACCACACCGTCCGGAAAATGCTTTTTGGCAAGGGCGGCACTTCTGCGGATGCTGCGGGCATTGCGGATATCCTGCTTTCTCCACACGCGTTCTTCCTTGACCGTGCTTTGGGGCAGTTGTGCGGCAAGCGCTATAAATTCATCCGCACGGCGGTAGAATCCGTCGGGACCTGCATCCACGATCGACTGTGCGAGTGCGAGTTGCGCTTTTCCGAATTCGGTAGAAAAACGGTTCAGTTCAAACATAACGAACTTGGCGATTTCAATTTCGTCATTATGGTTTTCGGCATCCGCAACGGCTTTGCGTGCCTCCTTGATCGCTTCTTCACGGGCGGCAATTTCAGACGGTGTCGTATTCGGCATTTTCTTTGCCGCGGACAAAGCTTCTCTGGACGGCACCTCCACGGGTTCCAGTTGCGAATATTTCACAGCCGCCCGCAGTGCGTCACAGCCTTCAATATATTCGGAATCTTCCACCATTTTCGCTTTTCTGTCCTCGACAATGGTACGGATGCGAATGACGCGGATCATGGAACGCTGGCCGATCTCGGTGATATCATACGCAAGCCACGGCAATACGTCGATCGCCGCACCGACCACGGAAATGCTGATAAGCGTTTTGAGCATGGGGAACAGAACGCAATCGGGGTTCTTTTTCTGCTGATCCAACGGCAGGTTTTCATCATAATCCACATATACGTCCAACACGGAATAGTCATTGCCGTCAAAGCCTTTTTTCTTATACACCCACGGGACAAACAGGCCCGTGAATGCCCCGATCACACTGCCGGCATACGATTGAATAAACCCGAATGCACCGTCGATACGCTCACCGATGAGATACTGCTGATTGTCACGCATATCCGATTCAATGGCTTTGTCGATCACCTCACGGCAGTCCACAAAGCGGTTGATAAAGTTGATAATAAACAGCATGACGGGCAGAATACTCGATTCCAGGAATATGCCGATGCCTGCGATCAAAACGACCTGCATAAGATTACAGAAAATCTTGAGTTTGCGTTTGCCGAACTTTTTAATGAGTGCGGGCGAAAACAGCATCGCCCAGAACTGTGCATTGTGCGCAAGGGTATTGAGGATTGCATAGGTGCCGGGTTTCATGATATGTGCACGGTAGACCATCCAATCCCACACGTTGCCCTTTGCGCCTTCAAGGAAGTCATTCCATCCGTCGGCACACTTGATCCAGAATATCTTATTTCCCGCAACCGCACGCATGGATGCAGCAAAACTGAGTTTCGTAATGCGGCTCTTGGGCAACACAAGACGTTCTTTCGTGTAATAGAACGCAAGCAGACAAACGGGAGCAAGCAACGCCACGGGGGTATAAGCACCGCGGTAATAGGTCATGGTGTATTTGTAGTTGTTCTCACACAGCAATTCGACCATCACAGGATAATACAGATTGTTGATCGTAAAGCCCATGCTGTAAATAATGGACGTGATGGACATGATCTTTGTGCGTTCCTGCGTATTCGGGGTGATCACGTGCACCATATTGATAAGTCCCGTCTGGAACCAACCTTTGATATATCCCTGCACCTGACCGACCACAAACAGCAAAGCGATCATGGCATATTGTGAATAAGGCTGATTGTAATCACGAACACGTTCATAAGGCAACCACAAAGACAGGATCGTCAGAAGCATCGTCGGGATCGCCAATTGGATATATACGCGGTATTTTCCTTCCTTACTGCGCAAATTGTCCACGATCCACGCATTCAGCGGCGTGGTAATATAGCCGATCGCCGTACAGACGTATCCCATAACCAACAACTGATTGTTGTTCATCTTCAGCGTCATACCCGTAAACTCATTACCGACACCGAAACCGATGCCCCATTGCACGCACATATTCATAGCCGCCCATGCAACGCTGAGCATGACGATCTCTTTGTAACTGACGTATTCACCCGGTTTGGGGCGAATCCAATACAATCTGCATTCCTCAATAAAACCTTTTACAGTGTTGAATAATTTTGCAACAACAGGCATAAACACTCTCCTGACTTTTTATTTTTAACATTCAGTCTTGCTTCACAAACCGATCCCACGGCTCTTTGTACTCGGGCAAACAGGTAAAAGTCAATCGCTGCTCACTTTGCGGATGGCAAAACGAAAGTTCCTTTGCCCAGAGTGCAAAGCCCTTGTATGCATCCCTTGCACCGTAGCGGCGGTCACCGACAAGCGGCATTTTCCGACTGCCGAGTTGCACACGGATCTGATGCGTTCTTCCGGTCAGCAATTGAATCTCCCACAAAGAAAGGCCGTCTGCGGTTTCTTTGATGCGGTAAGACATGACCGCCTCTTTGACACCTTTTCTCTCATTTTTGACAACGAAAGTTTTGTTTGCCCGACGGTCATGAAAAAGAAGATCGCGATAGATGCCTTCCCGTTCGGGCGGACAGCCGTGCGTGACGGCAAGATAGGTTTTGGCAAACTCCCCTGCCTGCAGTTGCAAAGACAGTTTACCTGCGGCGTTCTTATTCAGCGCAAAAACCATGGCACCGCCCGTTCCTGCATCCAGCCGATGTACGACCGCCGCATAATCGGTTTGCAACTGCGCGCGCAACAAGGGCGGAATGCCGCCCGGTGCATCCTCACAGAGCATCCCGGGCTCTTTTTGTATGACACAGAGATCCGTATCACGGTATAATATTTTCAGATCCATAATATAAAACTTGATTTTTTTCTGATTTTGTGTTATTTTGTTATTACCACACAAGTGAATCAGGCATTTCATAAGAGATCGTGTTTTTGCTTCGGCAAAAACGCATTCTCTTTCTTTGCTTTCTCTTGTGGAATGCTTAGCTTGTGTGGTGCATGTCGAGATTGCGTTTTTCGGTGCGTGGTTTCGGCTGCGCACTTTTTTATTTTTAAATCTCAATTTATTTTTAAATTTCAAAAAGAAGGAGAATACGACAATGGACACCACGGTCATCGGTGCAAGATTAAAGGAGATCCGCTTGCAAAAAGGAATGATACAACGCGATTTTGCCGCACTGCTCGGCATGAAACGCGATGCTTACGCCCGTTATGAGATCAACGGCAGTGTACCTACCGTACAGAGGCTCTACACAATAGCAAAGACTTTGGGCGTATCGGCGGATTACATTTTGGGACTTACGGATGAGAAGCATTGATATTTTCAAAAAAAAGCAATAAAGCGGCATGGCTACAGGTCATACCGCTTTACTTTTTTGTTTACAACAAAACTTCTTTACCCGTTTGAGCCGATTCGTAAATTGCGGTCAGAATTTTAATCATATTCACACCCTGCTGCGGAGTGAAATCGGGTTCGGTGCCGTTTTGTACGCAATCAATGAAATGGGCAATGTTTGCCGCATGGCCGTCTATGCCTTTCAATTGCGGTTTGAGATCCGTCAGCACACCGTGTTCTTCGGAATACACTTCAATTTCGTCCGAAGATCTCCATGAAAATCCCGCTTTGGTGCCGCGCAATTCCACATAACGCTTTTCAACGTCCACATTGGAGGCCCAACTGAATTCGATCTGCAGGCAGGCACCGTTGTCAAAACGGATAAAGCCCATGGCAAGATCTTCCACGTCAAAGGTACCGTCGGTCATGGCATCACCGAATTTTGCGTTTTCGGAATCGGCATCCGCATTATCATCGGCAAATTTATTGTAGGTGCAACCGCTGACGGCAACGGGCGTGGGATTGCCCATGGCCCAGATGGCAAGGTCGATCATATGTACACCGAGATCGATCAGCGGACCGCCGCCCGATTGGGCTTTGGTGGTAAACCAACCGCCTTTGCCGGGAATTCCTCTGCGTCTTTGCCAACCGCAACGGGCGGCATAAATGTCGCCTGCCTTCCCGTCGGCAATAAATTGTTTCATAAATACGGACGGCGTGTAATAACGGTTGTTGCGCATGACCATGAGAATTTTGCCTGCTTTTTCGGCGGCATCTCTCATTTTTTCTGCTTCTGCAACGCTGACCGCATCGGGTTTTTCACAAAACACATGGCAACCGTGCTCCAAAGCAAACACAGCCATGGGAGAATGCAGATAATTGGGTGTTGCAATATCGACCGCATCCGGGTTTTCCTTTTCGATCATTTCACGGTAATCGGTATACACCTTTGCATCGGGGAAATATTCATCGCGCATCATTTCGGCACGTTCGGGAATGATGTCGCAGAATGCCACAATTTCCGTCAATCCCAGTTCTTTATGCGCACGGGTATGGTGACGGCCCATGCCGCCGAGTCCGATCGAACAAATTCTGAGTTTTTCCATTTGCAAGCCCTCCGTAAAAATATTCAATTATTAAAAGTACAGTCTGTTTGTCATTTCACTTTTCGGTTCGCAGGTCAGATTGACGCCGAGTTTCTTGAACGTACGCTCGTCCACGTTGGAAAGCATCACCGAAGAATGGGCATCCACACCGCGCAGATTGGGCAGTTGCGCCAATGCTTTTGCCGCCGCTTCATCGGAGACCGCACAAATGGCAAGCGCAATGAGAATTTCATCAATGTGCAACAGCGGATTGCGGTTGCCCATATTTTTCACTTTGAGATTCTGAATCGGCTCAATGACCGAAGGAGACAAAAGCATGATCTCATCCGGAATGCCTGCAAGATGCTTGAGTGTATTGAGAAGCACCGCGGAAGAAGCACCGAGCAAAGTGGTGGTTTTACCCGTGATGATCGTACCGTCGTCAAGTTCGATCGCCGCGGCGGGTGCACCGCCCGTTTCCGCTTCCTTTTTACGTGCGGCAACGGCACTTTTGCGGTTTTCAAGCGTAATATCCAACTGATTCATGATCAGTTCAATGCGTTGCAACTCGCTGGCATCTGCAAGGCCCTTGCGTTTTTCACAGGCAATATTGTAATATCTGCGGATCACTTCGCGTTTGGAAGCATCCGTGACCGCCGCATCGTCAATGATGCAGTAACCGACCATATTGACCCCCATATCCGTGGGAGAACGATACAGAGACTGCCCCGAAATGCGCGTGAGAATGGTATTCAAAACAGGGAAAATTTCAATGTCGCGGTTATAGTTGACCGCCATTTCGCCGTAAGCATCCATGTGGTAGTTGTCGATCATATTCACATCGGAAAGATCGGCGGTTGCGGCTTCGTAAGCAAGGTTTACGGGATGTTTAAGCGGCAGATTCCAGATCGGGAATGTTTCAAACTTTGCATAACCGGCACTGATCCCGCGCTTGTATTCATGATACAACTGCGACAGGCAGACAGCCATTTTTCCGCTGCCCGGACCGGGCGCCGTCACAACGACCAAAGACCGCTGTGTTTCGATAAAATCATTCTTACCGAAACCGTCGTCACTGACAATGAGCGATACGTTCGACGGATAATCGTCAATATCGTAATGCTGATACACGCGGATCCCCAGCGATTCCAGACGTTTGCGGAACATGATGGCGGACGGTTGCTGGTGAAAACGGGTAATAACCACACTGCCGACAAACAGATCCCGTTCACGGAAAGTATCGATCAGACGCAATACGTCCACGTCGTATGTAATGCCGAGGTCTCCTCTGCGTTTGTTTTTTTCAATGTCATCGGCACTGATGACAATGACGATCTCCGCATCATTGCGCAGTTCATACAGCATTCTGATCTTACTGTCGGGCTTAAATCCGGGCAGAACACGGGAGGCGTGGTAGTCGTCAAACAGTTTTCCGCCGAATTCCAGATACAGTTTTCCGCCGAACTGCGAAATTCTGTCGCGTATGCACTTGGATTGCAAACGCAAATATTTATCATTGTCAAAACCGATTTTAGCCATGGCGGTAACCTCACTTTACACAAGATCAAAATGCAACAAGCATTATGCACATAAAATCATTTTATCATTCTCAACTTCAATTGTCTACCTGATTTTTAAAAAAAATGTATTTTTTTCATGGTAACGAAACATTTTTTACGGTTTTTGTTGTATCCCCTTGCATTGCATTGACACGTGCAGATCGGATCGTTTATAATGAGATCGGAAGTAATTATAACAGGAGGTATATTCTTATGCTTGCAATCATTGCTTTTCTCAGTGACATTCCGCTTTACATCGCCGCACTTTTAGAATCCATCAGAGAGAAACTCGGACTTTAAGCAAAACAGATAAAACGAGGGGGCTGTTGCACACGGCAACGCCCCCTTTTTTTATTGCTTGACCGACACATTTTGCGTGTCGCTCTTGTTTGCTTTGTGGTGGTAAGGATTGAATTTAAGATACAAGAATGTGCAGGCGCAACCCACCGTATTGAGAACGATATCGCCCATGGTATCCATCAGCGGCCATCTTGTCGGATCGACGGGTGCAAACAGCGTACGGATCTTCGGCGTGTTTTCAGCCAGTGCCAGCGACCAGTGCTGTGCATCACCGACCGTACCGCCCAAAAGACTGATCTGATCGAAGGTAAATTCAAACAACTCCCAGATCGTGCCGAACATAAACGAAAAACCAGCCGCACACAGCAAGATCACAGACAAGGGTGCATCTTTACCGGATTTCTTCGTAAGTCCGACCGCCGCCTCATAGCCGAGAACGGTCAGCCCCGCACCGCCGAGTGTGTGCAGCATCCAATCCCACCAGACAAGATCATAATAAAAATTGAGAAAATACCCGCAGAAAGATGCACCGAAGATCAGGACTACGGAAAAGTTCTGTATGTAGGACGGCAACAGCCGCAAAAAACTCTTTTTGGGCATAAACTGAAAGATCTCCCATGCGAACATCCCGATGAAATTGGCGAGTACCTGCAAAGTGTCGGTCAACTTATAAGTCGGCCGCATGGCACCTGCGATCATGGCAAAGATCATACTGCCGCGAAAACTCCACCAGATTATGAGTTGTGTTTTTGTGGTTTTGGATAGGATCTCCCTGCATTTTGCTTTTATCATTTTATGCCTCCCCCATGAACGCGCCCGAAAAAAACGAACGTTCGTTATAATTCCATATTAGCATATCCCGTCGAAGAATGCAAATTTATAATTGTTTATGTTTTTTCTTTTTTTTACGGTGGCATTGACAAGCATTTTTTTATCCTCTATAGTAGTATTATGGTTTTGGGGAGGTGTCTTTCATGGACAACAAAAACTTACAGATCGGCTACAATACATTTGCCGACCGCATAGCCGAAATCGATTTTTACGGCCCCGCACAGCAAGGCGGCGGTACCGATTGGGTGCTGTGTCACTTTGATCCGCACCAAAGCGTAGCCTTTTCATGCGAGCAGGCGAAAAAAACGGCCGAACGGTTTGCGCAACTGGGCGTTGACTTTGTTGCCAATTTTGAATTTCAGAATTTTTCCGAACAGTATACGACCGAGGACGGTTATGACTGGTGCAACCACCCCGACGGCACACACAGACTGAACCTGCCTGCCGAATACGTGCAGGCATTTGCCGAACACAGCAATTTTCTCGGCATGATGCACGATGAAATGGAGCACGTCATCATCAACCGCAATCTCTCCATTGCACTGGCAAACAAGAAAAAACGCATCTACCCCATGTTTCCTTTGCACAACGGCAAAGATGTGCTTGCCCAAGGCGAACTTTGCAGTCGGCAGATCAAAGAATTTACCGATGACATAAAGGCAAAAGGTGCTCGGGCATTGGCAGGCGAACACGTATTCCCCGTTCTGTACCACACCTTTGCGAGAAACGGCATCATTCCCAATTTCAAATCCCAAAAAGAAAACTACACAAACCTGATGTTTGCCGTGGCGGCCGGTGCTGCACTGCAGTACAAAACACCGCTTTGGAACTGTGTGGATCTGTGGTTCAGAAATACATATCCGGGACACTCTGCGGACGAAATGTACCACAACCTTGTGTTTGCGTATTTATCGGGTGTCAACCGCGTTTACGTGGAATCATCCAACCGCTTTTACGATAAAAACAAGGACGGGCAAGGCCCGACAAATGCCTACGGAGACGCATTCAACCGCTTCACGAGCGAATACCGCGGCAAAGAACGCGGTTATGACGTACAGGATTACCGTCCGCGCATCGGCATCGTGCGTTACGACGACACGTTCTGGGGACAGAACGATCCGTTTATGTGGGCACCCATTCTGTTCGGCAACAGCAATCTCAAACCCGATAAAAAGGCCAAAGAATGGTTGCGCGTATTGCGTACCGTTTCCCATAAAGCCACAAGCAAACACGGCTTCGGTTGGGACAAAGTATCCCCGTGGTCGCTTCGCAAACACCGTTCCTTCTCATCCATGAACTCCTTGGCGGTGTTCGATGACCGCGTGCAAAAAGATGTTTTGCAAAGTCTGGAACTGTGTTTTTTGTGCGGTTATCACATTGAAAAAGAAACGCTGGATGCCGTCGCTGAACTGGTACGCGAAAACGGTCTGACGGTTGTCACCCCTGCCCGTTTTGCACCGTCTCACGTTGCTTCAAAAACAAAATTCGGCTTTGCCGAAGTCAAAGACGGCAAAGGCCGATGGCTCGTTGCAAAACACCCGGACGATCCGCGTGTTGTCAGACGCATCCGCCCGTTGCTCGGTAAAAAAGGCGAACTGCGGCTTCGTTTTGCAGACCGCGAGATCTGTCTTTGCATCTCCGAAGACGGCAACCGCTTTACAGTGAAATAAAAATCGGGAACTGCTGTATTTTCATGCAACAGTTCCTTTCTTTATGCATAATGAATGAATATTTATTGCATATTTTTGCAAAAGTTTGTATTTTTGCTATTGACAAGCCCTTTTAATAAGAGTATAATAAGCGCACATTTTCACATTTATGCAAAAAAATGAAAGAAGGCACTCTTTTTGACAAAAGTTTTTATTGACGGCAGTGCCGGCACGACCGGTCTGCGCATTCATGAACGTCTGCAAAACCGCAACGATATTCAGTTGCTCCTGTTGGACGAAGAAAACCGCAAAGATGCCGCGGCACGCAAAGCGGCTCTCAACGAAGCAGACATCGCTTTTCTCTGTTTGCCCGATGCGGCGGCAGCGGAAGCGGTATCTTTCATAGAAAACCCCCATA
Source organism: Clostridia bacterium (assembly GCA_017396895.1). Classification (GTDB taxonomy): domain Bacteria; phylum Bacillota; class Clostridia; order Oscillospirales; family Acutalibacteraceae; genus RUG806. The sequence goes on along the minus strand of JAFQKN010000189.1, from coordinate 29,280 downwards.
CGGCGGTCATTGACACCTCGACCGCACACCGCACCGCCGACGGTTGGGTATACGGTTTTGCGGAACTGCCGAACCAAAGAGAAAAGATCAAAACCGCAAAACGCATTGCCAATCCCGGCTGTCACGCAAGCGGCTTCAACGCATTGACAGCCCCCCTGACAAATGCGGGCATCATCCCGTCGGACGCATTGCTGACCTGTTTTTCATTGACGGGTTATTCCGGCGGCGGCAAGAAAATGATCGCGGAATACGAGGACGCCGAACGCGATATGCTGTTGGATGCACCGCGGCAGTATGCACTCACACAGATGCACAAACATCTGCCCGAAACACAGCACGTCTGCGGTCTTGCGCACGCCCCTGTGTTCTGCCCCATCGTCGGCTCGTTTTACAGCGGCATGGAAGTCACGGTTCCCCTGTTCGCAAGTCAGATCAACGGCACTGCGGCAGACATCAAAGAAATATACAAAAACCTGTATCAAGGCCCCATCGTTCATTACCGCGAACAGACAGACGAAAGCGGATTCCTTTCCGCAAATGCGCTGGCAGATAAAGACAGCATGGAAATTTCCGTTTTCGGCAACGAAGATCGCATATTGCTGACAGCGCGTTTTGACAATCTGGGCAAAGGTGCATCGGGTGCGGCCATTCAGAATATGAACATTTTACTCGGCACGGACGAAACGTGCGGATTGATACTGTAAACTGCGGAGGATAATAACGTGAAACTCATAACAGGCGGCGTATGTGCCGCAAAAGGATTCAAAGCCGGCGGTATTCATTGCGGCATCCGCAAAAACCGCACAAAGAAAGATCTTGCCCTGCTGGTCAGTGACGTTCCCTGTTCGGCGGCGGCACTGTATACGACCAATCTCGTCAAAGGGGCACCGCTGACGGTCACCAAAGCACATTTGTCCGACGGCATTGCACAGGCTGTGATCTGCAATTCGGGCAATGCCAACACCTGCAACGCAGACGGCATTGAAATTGCAGAAAAAATGAGCGATCTTGCCGCAAAAGAACTCGGCATCAAGGCAGAAGACATGATCGTGGCCTCCACGGGTGTCATCGGTCAGCCGCTGTGCATCGATCCCATTGCACAGGCCCTGCCCGATCTTGCAAAAAGTCTGACCGACAACGGCAGTGATGCGGCGGCAGAAGCCATTATGACCACCGACACCATTGACAAACAGGTGGCGGTCGAGTTCACCCTCGGCGGCAAAGTGTGCAGACTCGGCGGTATTGCCAAGGGCAGCGGCATGATCCATCCCAACATGGCAACCATGCTCGTGTTTATCACCACCGATGCCGCAATCGACAGCACTCTTTTGCACAAGGCATTGCAAAACGACATTTCCAACACCTTCAATATGCTTTCCATCGACGGCGACACGTCCACCAACGATATGGTCTGCATTCTTGCCAACGGCATGGCAGGCAACGAAAAGATCACAGAAGAAAACGAAGATTATGCAACCTTTATGAAAGCACTCAACACCGTCACCGTTCAGCTTTGCAAACTGGTTGCAGGCGACGGCGAAGGAGCGACCAAACTGCTCGAATGCATCGTTTCGGGTGCAAACGAAAAAGAAATTGCCAAAAAGGTTGCCAAGAGCGTGATCTGTTCTTCCCTGCTTAAAGCCGCCATGTTCGGTGCGGATGCGAACTGGGGACGCGTACTTTGCGCCATCGGTTATGCGGGCGCAGACGTGGACGTAACCAAGATCGACGTTGCATTCCGTTCCGTCAAAGGCACGGTGGAAGTGTGCAAGAACGGTGCAGGCATTGATTTTTCGGAAGAAAAAGCAAAAGAAGTTCTGCTCGAAAAGGAGATCGAAATTCTTGTTGCCCTCAACAGCGGCAGTGCAACCGCCTGCGCATGGGGTTGCGACCTGACATACGATTACGTTAAGATCAACGGCGATTACCGCACATAAAATACCCGAGGAAACAGTTATGACAGACAATCATTTTTCAAACGCACAACGCGCAGAGGTGCTGACACAGGCACTTCCCTTTATTAAACGCTACAACGGCAAGGTCATCTGCGTCAAATACGGCGGCAATGCCATGGTCAACGATGAACTCAAGCATCAGGTCATGGAGGACATCGTGCTTTTGTGGCTCATCGGTGTCAAGATCGTGCTCATTCACGGCGGCGGCCCCGAAATCAACGAAGTAATGGACAAATTCGGCAAGAAGCCCGTTTTTGTGGACGGTCTGCGCGTGACCGACCGTGAAACGGTGGACATCGTGCAGATGGTGCTTGCGGGAAAGGTCAACAAAACACTGGTCAATCTCCTTGAATCCTACGGCGGCAAAGCCATGGGCATTTCGGGCATTGACGGCAGAATGATCGAAGCCGAGGTCAAGGACGAACGTCTGGGCTTTGTCGGTTCAATTAAAAAAGTAAACATCAAGCCCGTCAGCGACCTGCTTGAAAAAGGCTATATTCCCGTTATTTCAACCGTAGGTTGCGACCGACAGGGCAATACATACAACATCAACGGCGATACCGCCGCCGCACACATTGCAGGTGCGCTCGGTGCACAGCGTCTGATTATGATGACGGATATCGCAGGCATTCTGCGCGACAAAGACGATCCGTCCACACTCATCCCCGACATCACCATCGAAGAAGCAAAAAAACTGTATGAGGAAGGCATCATTTCGGGCGGCATGATCCCGAAAGTGGACTGCTGTATCGAAGCCATCCGCGAAGGCGTGAAAAACGTCATTATCATGGACGGCAGAATTCCGCATTCCATTCTGATGGAACTGCTGACCGATGAAGGTGCAGGAACCATGGTCATGGAGGAAAGAAAATGAGCAATCTGACAACAATTGACAAACAGTACGTTGCCAACACATACGCCCGCTTTCCCGTTGAGATCGTTTCGGGAAAAGGCTCCCTTTTGTACGGCAGTGACGGCAAAGAATACATCGACATGGGATCAGGGATCGCCGTTACGAGTTTCGGTCAGAATGATCCCGTGTGGTTGCAGGCGGTGACCGAACAACTCGGCAAAGTACAACACACGTCCAACCTTTACTATACCGAACCCTGTGCCCGTCTTGCACAGCTTTTGTGCGAAAAAACAGGCATGAAAAAGGTGTTTTTCGGCAATTCCGGTGCGGAAGCCAACGAATGCGCCATCAAGATCGCCCGTAAATATGCCGCAGAAAAAAAAGGGGCTGACTACAGCACCGTGATCACCCTCGAAAACAGTTTTCACGGCCGAACACTGACAACCCTTGCCGCAACGGGACAGGAGCATTACCATGAACTGTTCCAACCGCTCACTCCCGGTTTTGCGCACACGCCTGCCAACGATTTTGAAGCCTTGAAAGCATTGGCTTTACAGCAAAAATGCGCCGGCATCATGATGGAGATCGTGCAGGGCGAAGGCGGCGTGATCGCTTTGGATGCCGATTTCGTCAAACAGGTCGCCGCATTCTGCAAAGAAGAAGATATTGTTCTTATCATTGACGAAGTGCAGACAGGCAACGGCAGAACGGGTGCCATGTATGCCTATATGCACTACGGCATTCAGCCCGACGTTGTCACCACCGCAAAAGGCTTGGGCGGCGGACTTCCCATCGGTGCGGCACTCATGGGTAAAAAAGTAGAAAACGTACTCGGCTTCGGTGACCACGGCTCCACCTTCGGCGGCAATCCCGTTTGCTGTGCGGGGGCTGTGAGCATTGTTGAACGGTTGAACGCTGATTTCCTGGCATCGGTCAAAGCCAAAAGTGAAAAGGTCTTTTCCGCTTTGCAGGGTGCAAAAGGTGTCGTCAGCGTATCGGGCCTCGGCCTGATGGTCGGCATTGAAACCGAAAAACCGGCCAAAGACGTCGTCGCTTTCTGCATGGAACACGGCGTTCTGTGCCTGACGGCAAAAACAAAGGTGCGCCTGTTGCCGCCGCTGAACATCCCCGATGCCCTTTTGGACAAAGCAATCGAAATCATAAAAACAGCCTGTGCAAATTAAGCACAGGCCTTCCTTGCGTAATGATCAATATAATCAGGAGGAGACAAAATGCTTTACAAGAAAAATACATCCCCATCTTTAAGCGATGCATTATTCAAAAACCCCACATCCGAATACCGCGGAACGCCGTTCTGGGCATGGAACAGCGATCTGCAAGCGGAAGAACTCTGCCGTCAGATCGAAATATTCAAGAAAATGGGTCTGGGCGGTTTCCATATGCACGTGCGTACGGGTATGTCCACAAATTACCTGTCGGACGAATTTATGTCTCTTATCAAGACCTGCACGGAAAAGGCAAAATCCGAAGACATGATCGCATGGCTTTATGACGAAGACCGTTGGCCGTCGGGTGCGGCAGGCGGACTGGTGACCAAAGACGAACAGTACCGCGCACGTTGCCTGCTGATGACGACCGTTCCGTGTGAAACCGTCTCCGAGGATTCAAAGTTCATGGATTCCCGTTCCGAAGGCAGTCGCGACGGCAAAGGCAATCTGATCGCCTGCTACGACATCGAGTTGGACGAAAACGGTTTTCTGCGTTCTTACAGGCAGATCGGTGAAAATGACGAAGCCAAGGGCACCAAGTGGTATGCCTATCTCAAGATCCACGCACCGTCTCCGTGGTACAACAACCAGACCTATCTTGACACGCTCAATCCCAAAGCCGTACAGCGTTTTGTGGATGTCACCCATGAACGCTACAAGCAGACCGTGGGCGAGCATTTCGGTGAAACGATCCCCTCTATCTTTACGGACGAACCGCAGTTCACACGCAAGCAGGTGCTTGACAACTCCACCGATACCGACGATATTTTCATGCCGTGGACGGACGACCTGAATGAAACCTACAAAGAGCAGTACGGCGAAGATCTTTTGGCATCTTTACCCGAACTGTTCTGGGAATTGCCCGACGGCAAGGTGTCCGTTGTGCGTTATCATTACCATGATCATATTGCCGAACGTTTTGCTTCTGCTTTTGCGGATGTGTGCGGCAATTGGTGCCGTAAAAACGGCATTGCGCTGACCGGCCACATGATGGAAGAACCCACTTTGCACAGCCAGACCGCCGCGTTGGGCGAAGCCATGCGTTCTTACAGAGGCTTTGATCTGCCCGGTATTGATATGCTGTGTGCAAGTTTTGAATTCACAACCGCCAAGCAGACACAGTCTGCCGTACATCAGTTCGGCAGAGAAGGCATGCTCAGCGAACTGTACGGCGTAACGGGATGGGACTACGATTTCCGCGGCTACAAACTGCACGGTGACTGGCAGGCCTGTCTCGGCGTTACCATCCGCGTACCGCATCTTTCATGGTATGCCATGGGCGGTGAAGCCAAGCGCGACTATCCCGCATCCATTCATTATCAATCTCCGTGGTGGAAAGAATACAGCGCGATCGAAGACCATTTTGCACGCGTCAACACCGCGATGACAAGAGGCAAACCCGTTGTAAAAGTCGGCGTCATTCATCCCGTTGAGAGTTTCTGGCTGCATTGGGGCCCGAACGACAAGACCGCATTGCTGCGTGACAACATGGATAAAAAATTCAGAGAAGTCACCGAATGGTTGCTCAAAGGCAGCATCGACTTCAACTTTATCAGTGAATCCCTGTTCCCCACCCTCTGCCGGACCGCAGGCAATCCCCTGCAAGTCGGCAAAATGGCGTACGATGCGATCATCGTTCCCGATTGCGAAACACTGAGAAGCACAACGCTTGAACGTCTGGAAGATTTCCGCAAAGCAGGCGGCAAACTCATTTTCATGGGCAGTGCCCCCACTCTCGAAAACGGCATTCCGAGCGAACGCGGCAAGGCATTGTTCGCGGATTCCGTTTGCATTACGTACGACAGAGCATCCCTGCTGACAGCACTCGACGAAAACCGCACCCTTGCCATCCGTGACGAGGACGGCTCTTTGGCGGAAGGCTTCATTTATCAACTTCGTGAAGATACCGATTGCAACTGGTTGTTTATCAGCCGTTGCTGTGAGCCGTACAACAAGAGCGTCTGCCGCAAACATGACCTGCAGATTCAATTGCGCGGGGAATGGACCCCCGTGGTCTACAACACGCTCAACGGTGAACAATATGCAATCGATTGCGAATACAAAAACGAAATGACCGTCATTCACAAAACGCTGTTTGACTACGACAGCCTGCTTTTGAAACTGATCCCGGGCAAAGCAAAGGCCGCTGTACAAAAGAAAGTTTTACCCGCAGGCACACTTGTCGCCCTGCCCGCAAGCGTCCCCTATTCCCTGTCCGAACAGAACGTGTTGCTGCTTGATATGGCGGAATTTACATTTGACGGCGGCGAATTCAGAGCGGAAGAAGAAATTCTGCGTCTTGACAACATTGTACGTAAAGAACTCGGCTTCAAAGAACGCGGCGGCGGTGTTGCACAGCCGTGGGTACTTGAAAAAGAAGAACTCACGCACAGCATCACCCTTCGTTTCACCGTCAACAGCGAAATTGAGTACGAGGGTGCACTTCTTGCTCTCGAAGATGCCAAAAAAGCACAGATCACATTCAACGGTACTGCCGTTGCCAATACGGTCACGGGTTGGTACGTGGACAAGGCCATCAAGACCGTCTGCCTGCCCACCATTCAAAAAGGCAAAAATATCCTGACGGTCACATGGCCCATCGGTGAGACCACCAACACGGAATGGTGCTACATTCTCGGCAATTTCGGCGTACACGCGGTCGGCACGGAAAAGACCGTCACCACGCTGCCCGAAAAACTGTATTTCGATGCACTGAAAAACCAAAACCTGCCCTTCTACGGCGGCAACGTGACCTATCACCTGCAGGCGGAAGGCAATGCATTCACCCTTGAGACCACCCGTTATACCGGCACGCTCATCAGAGTCAGTGTGGACGGCAAAGACTGCGGCCGCATCATTTATCCGCCGTATAAACTCGTGCTCGACGACCTCGGTGAAGGCACACACAACATCGATATCACCCTGTTCGGCAACCGTTACAACAGTTTCGGCTCGGTCCACCTGAGCAACAATATGCATTCCTGGCACGGTCCCGATGCATGGCGCACAAGCGGATGTACATGGAGTTATGAATACGTGCTGCGTGATGTCGGCATTCTGACAAGACCTGTTTTGCGCAAACTGTAAAAAAAATCTTTACAAGCACAAACGGAATCTGCTATACTGTTCACATCGACAAAAATCAACAAGAAGTGAGGTTATCATTATGGCTGACAAGAAAAAGAGCACTTTTATGCAGGATTTCAAAGCATTCATCACCAAAGGCAACATCATCGACATGGCAGTCGGTGTGGTCATCGGCGGCTCGTTCGGCAAGATCGTAACGGGACTTGTCAATTACATCATCAATCCCTTTGTTGCCATGTTCGTGCAGACAGGCAATCTCGACAGCATCAAGACCGTTATCAAAGAAGCACAGCTTGACGAAACAGGTGCCGTCGTTGCCGAAGAAGTGGCCATTCTTTGGGGTACATGGGCACAGACCGTGATCGACTTCCTCATCACCGCATTCTGCATTTTCGTGGTACTGCGCATCATTATGAATATCAAAAACCGCGTTGAACACGAAAAGATCGCAAAGGCCGAAGCCGAAGCCGCCGCACTGAAAGCAAGACAGGATGCACTCGAAGAAAGCACCCTCAAACAGGCAGAACTGCTCGCAGAGATCCGTGACCTGCTGAAGAAGCAATAAAAAATTACAAACATAACAAAAAAAACAGAGTCGGGAACGTCATACATCCGACTCTGTTTTTTTCATATATAAAATACTTTGTGACGAAAAGGACGATGCTGTTCTTCAGTTCGTCTGAACAAAAGCACCTTTGTCCCGTGGCCGTGTTTTTTGTGACGGACGGGCAGAGAAAACAGAAATCTTCCGTCACCGACGGCGAACATACCCGTTGAGCCGTACGGAAAAAACAAACCGTTCTCCCCGTTTTTCTGTTTTTTCAGCGTCAGGAACTCCACCCGTTCACCGCTTTGGGGGTGCGTTTTTGACACGGGCGCAAAATGGCCGTCAATGACAAACAGATCGTAGTTTTTATATTGCGGCTTTTTGCCCTTGTAAACAGCGGCATAGTAATCGCCGCTGCAACGGTCATACTCCAGATTCTGAATGCCCCATTCGGTGTTGCCTGTATGTAAAAAGAATTTGTGCAAAGGCTTTTCGGGACCGTTTTTATGCGGTGCAGTCTGCGACAGGGGCCGTGCGTATGTGTCCCACCAGTTTTCGGCATCGTAGCACAATATCACCTGGCAATCATTGTCTTTGCGGTTGACATCCCCGTAAATACCGTAGGCGATGTGCAGATATTCTTTTTGATCCGCATTGCCGCACAAAGGCCCCCATGCCGTGCCGTCAATACCGGAACAGCCGTATTTGTGATCGGGAAACAGATAATCATTCACCACATCCTGCAGATAAACGGCTTTCATGATACCGTCTTGTTCGGCATCCATGCCGATGCGGCTCATGCGGTCAACGTCAAAGATCGCACAGTAAAACCCTTCTTCATTCTCCCGTTCAACACCGAGCACGCTGTGAATGCCTTTTCCGATGCAATCGTTTTTATACTCAAGAGAGCCGTACACTCTGCCGTCCGATTCATGAAAATCAATACAGCCCAAATGTCCCGTCAGATTTTCCACAGTGCCGATGATGTTGCCTTTGAAATCGGCTTTAATGAGTTTGGTTGTAAAGGAATAATAAATAAAACCTTTTTTCATGTCCACGGCAATGCCCTGACAGTGACATCCGCCGTGATACCCCGAAAATAAGCGTTTCGGTATTTTCATTTTTACCTCCCCGAAAAACCAGTCACCGCGTTAAAAATACAGATCACGATGACCGCACACAGAACACCGCCGAGCAATCCGTCAACAACTTTGTCCGTCACCCGTCTGTTCACTGCCCTGCCGATGATGCCGCCGAGAATGCCCGCGGCGATCATGATGAGCAGGGATGATATTTCAAATGCGGGCACACTGTGCGTAAATATTTGCAAAAGCAAATTTGAGATCTTACTCAAAAGAATAATATACAGGCTGTTTGTTGCGGCAATTTTGGTATTCATACCGAAGAAGAAATACAGCACGATCAGATTGAACTGACCGCCGCCGATGCCCAAAAAGCCTGACACTGTGCCGAGAAAGATCCCGATCCCGCAAGAGGTCAAAAGGCTTTCGGTGTGCAAAGGTCGGATATGCTTTTTGAAAAGGATATATAGCAGACAGCAAGCTGTCAAAAAGATCAGAACCACGGCTTGTACGGCTTTGACCGTGCCTGCCTGCGATGCAGTTTGCAAAAGATATGTAAAAATCTCTTTGCCGATCATTCCGCCTACAATCGCACCGACCGCAAGCGGCGTCGATACAGCGGTTTTTACACTTTTTTCTTTGCGAAAAAACGACACACCGACCGTGTAAAGACTCATGCTCAGCACCGTACAACCCGACAGAAAATAAACCGTCTGCGTTGAATCGTACTGCACAAGATCAAGCACGGGCTTTATGACCACACCGCCGCCGAAGCCGCATACGGCACCGATGCAACAAGATACAAAAACCAAGATAAACAAATACATATTCTGCCTCCGGTTTTGCTGAAAAACAACAAAACAACGCCGTCATTGTAATTGGTGTGAATTTGTCAAAGACTCAAGATACTTTTCGATCCACTCTTCCAATTTTTCTTTCGGTACACTGTGCTGTTTGTAATAGTCCTGCACCAGTACCGCAAAAGCCCTGACAAAATACTCGTTTTCCACAACAAATGCCGCGTACGGATCGCGCAATCGGATCAGTACGGCACATTCATCGGCAATGATCATACGCATTCCGGCAAAAAGCGTCTGTGAGATCAGACAGCAATGATAATTCGGCTCCTCGCGGATCAGACGCAAGATCTCCGATAAATGCGCTCTGAATTCATCGACCGTATAACTCGGACCGCCCTCACGTAAAGAACTGCCTAAACACAAAACGAATTTCCCCTCATTGACCGTTTCCGGAGCCGGCAGGCGGAACAATTCAAGTACCCGGCCGTTTTTCATGTTGTTACGCGTGTGAGACCGCACGGACAATATCAATTCCTGTTCTTCCGTTGACAGTGAACTGCGTTGCAACATACCAAACAGCAAACTGTCAGGCATCGTAACCGTGGACGGCGCATTCAGCAAAGCGGCACTGCCGGCCGTATTTTCCAATTTCGGATCCAAAATGCCGTAATATTTTGCCATATTGTTCTGTTCGTACACATGGATGAGTTTTTCACTGTGCGCAACCAGCGCCTTGCATTCGGTAAGCAAAGCGGAAAGTTTTTTCGGATCCTGTATATAGTCGTAAAAATTGTTATTTTCGGCTCCTTGCACGTGAACCGACGAAACAGCACCTGCCCCCGGTCGCAAAAACAGCATATGCGAAAAACGGCTGCCCCGATTCAGCGGACAGTAATACGGCATGACTTTGCCGGTCAGATACAAAGGAACCCAGATCTGCATGGCATTTGCCATGTCGTCCACACGGCGGTTGATGTCATGGATCACAATGATCGTTACGTTTCTGCCGATGCAGACCGCACAGCATTTATACCAAAGTTGCAACACCTCCGGATCTGCCAAAAGCCACTGCATACTCTGGTCGGCATACATATAGATCTCTCCGTCCCCCTCCAATGCCGCTTCCGTAAGCAACCGCAAAACAGCATTGCGCATTCCTTCCACACCCCAGTAGGTGTCAGTTTTTGATGACTCCACCTTTTCAAGCAAACTTTGCAGATCATCGCGCGTTACGTTTTTCGTCAGCGGGATAAACATATTGATGTAATCCATTGTATGCGTAGCACTGCTGTGCAATGCGGTGCGATCAAACAGCCAACGGTGCAGGGCTTGTGCTGCAGATGCACGCAATTCCCGTTCTTCGATCCCCGTCAATTCCGCCACTGCGGCAAAACTGTTGGTCTGGCCGATCCGATCGGATAAAATGCCGCACAACAATTCCGAAAACTGCGCATTGCGGTGCGGTGATCGTTTCCCCGTCCGAAAACGGCTGATGAGGGATGCATCCACGTTCAACAATCGGCTCAAGCGGGCATTGCTCAATTGCAAAACATCCATAAGTCTGTTAAAGCGGTAGCCGAACTGCACGGTCGCCCGTTTGGTTGCATCCGTAACCGCAGGATAATCGGCCGCGGCCAATACATCTCCTTCGCCGTACAGCCAATGCAACAATTGTTCTGCCTGCGTCTTTCCGTTTTCGCTTTGAAAAATTTCCGCCAATCGTGCCTGCAACCCGTGTTCGTGAACATAGGCAAGAATTGCATTCACAAACTGCATTGCCGCCTGTCCGTCCTCACGCAAAGTACTTTTCCCGTTGCAAAGTTTGCTGATGTGCGACGGCGAACAATTCATGATTCGTGCAATTTCCGAATTGGAAAACCCCAACTCTCTTTTTACGATTTTTATGCGTTGAATCAGCACAAACACACACTCCTGCTTTTTTCTCTTCTCTCTGCTGTATTAAGATGAAACATTTTTTGAAAATATGTTGACGAAATTCATTATACTATAACATTATTTTACATTCAAGCAAAACTTTTTATGAAATAAAAAAGTCCACTTTTTTGTCATTGCCATCCGATGTATCTTTGTTGCATTTTGCAAAATCTTTTGATAAAATACACGTCGGGTATCGGTCATGAGCCGCACCCTGTAATTGAAGGAGTTAAATACTGCTGTATGAAAAAGAGTGACCGAGCAACGACGGTCACTCTTTTTCCGTTTGGCTCCGAATGTATTTTTTTAAGTATTGAATGTATTATTTTTGACTTTACATTTTATTAAAAGGTATGGTATACTGTAGATATATACGGTCGAAATGACATATTTCGTCTGAAGGGGGCTTTTACGTATGCGCATTGCGGTACTTGCAGACCTGCACCATTATTCTCCGACACTCGGAACAACAGGAAAGGCTTTCTCACTGCGTGAGGGCAGTGACCAGAAATGCTTAAAAGAAACGGGCAGTATCATCGATGCCGCATTTGAACGTCTCAAACAGGAGGCCGTGGATACAGTTGTCATTGCAGGCGACATCTCCAATGACGGCGAAAGCGTTTCCCACCGTGAGATCTGCGACAAAATGATGAATCTCAATCAAAGCATCCCCGTGTATTTGACCACCGCTACGCACGATTGGTGCTGTGACGGTCATGCGCGCAGTTACAGCGGCGATGAGGTTATTCCCGTGACGGATGTTTTCACTCCGAGCGACCTGCGTGAAACATACCGCGTGTTCGGTGACGGTCAAGTCATCGCTGAATACCGTACGCATCTGGATAAATCTTCCTATTGTTACGAACTCTCCCCTACACTGCGCCTGCTGGCACTCGAGGACGATCAGGACGGCGAGGGCTGTTCGGGTTACTCCGATAACCACTTACAATGGATCTGCGATCAGGTACAGAAAGCCGCCGCAGACGGTGCGGGCATTTTTGCCGTACAACACCACCTGTTGCTTGAAAACCTGGTGCCGATTGTCAACAAAACGCAGAAGATCGGCAAAAACGAATACCGTGCAAACCGTCTTGCAGATGCAGGATTGCGGCTGATCTTCGTGGGACATTCCCACATGCAGCGCACCTCCTCCCATACCTCCCCCGACGGCAATACGATCACACAGATCAACGTGGGCAGTCTTTGCGGACATCCCGCCGCGATCAATTATCTTGACACGGACGGAAAAACCGCAACCGTCACGGTGGACACATTAAAAGAGTTCACTTTCGACGGTGAACAAAAAGACAACGATTACATCAAAAATCACACACTCGGCGTTCTTATGAACATACTCAACGCCGCCGTTGCAGATTGCGAACAGGCTGATGAACGCCTGCGTGCACTCGGTATTCGCATCGGGGCGATCAAGAAAATATATCCCGTTGTGCGTTTTGGAGCAGACAAACTCCTGCACACCACGGTCGGCAAAGCCGCCAAAGCGGTCAATGCACTGACCTTCGGCAAAGGCGTCAGCAAAAAGGCTGTTAAAGAGATCCGCAATGATAAACTCCTTGACTATGTGCTTGCCATTTTCCTTTGTGTGTTTGACGGCAGTAAAAGTGCTCAGAATATGCCCGATGCCGCAAAAACCGTCGCCAAGGATGTTGCATCCCTGCCCGGTCGGATCCTGAAAAAAATACCGTTCAAAAAAGATAAGATCGCCGGCATTCTCGGCATTACAAGCCAGATCGAAGATCTGATCGAAGAACTCGTAAATCCCAAACGCGACCATTGGAACACGGTCGTGGATCTGCAAAACAAATAAACGATGAATATACATCCCTTTTTATTAAATGAAAACGAGTGCCTTTCGCAGTTGCAACAGGATGCGCTTGCCGTATTCGGCCATGCCGTACAGTCTGCCAATCCGTATGAAAGCACCTGCAAAGCCTTGCAAAAAGAAAAACACAGGCAATTCCGTTTTGTGCTGAGCATCGGCAAAGCCGCCGTCCCCATGATGCAGGCGGCTTATGATACGTTCGGCGCAGACGGCATACAGGAAGCGGTGCTTGTTACAAAATACGAACACCTCGGCTCCTTTTCGGCACCGAATTGTGTCTGTTTTGAAGCGGGACACCCCGTCAGCGATGAAAACTCCCGTAAAGCCGCCGAATATGTATTGGCCGGAACAGGCAGTCTTTGCGAAACAGACGTTTGCCTTGTGCTCATTTCGGGCGGCGGTTCGGCATTGTTTGAATCGTCTCTTATTGACGCACGGCAACAGCAACAAATCACCGAACGCTTACTGAAAAGCGGTGCGGATATATACGAACTCAACTGTGTGCGCAAACGGCTTTCCGCGGTCAAGGGCGGAAAACTGGCGGCGCACATGCAACCTGCAACCGTGCGTACGTATGCATTGTCGGACGTACCAGGCAGCAGACCGGACGTGATCGCCTCGGGGCCCACACAGCAGGATCCCGTTTCGGACGAAACACTGCGCGGGATCGTCAAAAAATACGATCTCAACGACAGCGGTATCTTTGATACATTACCGTCAAAAGCCTGCTTACCCGATCATCCCCACTTCTGCATTGTCGGTGACGTCAAAATGCTTTGCGATGCGGCGGCAGAAGAAGCCGAAAAGCGCGGATATCAAACAGTGCATTGCGGCACAGACCTGTCCGGTGATGCGGAAGAAGCCACCGTAAAAGCCCTTCAAACGGCCATCGCGTGCGCACGATCAAAAAGCGGAAAAACCGCATTTATTATCGGCGGCGAAACCACTGTTACCGTGCGCGGCAACGGCAAAGGCGGCAGAAGTCAGCAAGCGGCTCTGCGCGCGGCAATCGAATTGCAAAACACACAGAATATCGTATTCCTTGCAGGCGGTTCGGACGGAACGGACGGCCCTACGGATGCCGCAGGCGGTCTTGCAGACGGATGTACGGTGCAAAGAATGCACGAACGCGGTATCGATGCATCCTCGGCTCTTGCAAACAACGATGCCTATACCGCCCTGCGTGCAGGCAATGCCCTGCTGATGACAGGCCCCACGGGAACAAATGTAAATGACCTTATTTTAATTCTTATTCAGGCGTGACACTTTATGCAAAATGTAACCATTGTTGATTACACAAAAAAAGAAGAATTCTATAATACACTCACACACGCATTCGGGGCGGTTGCAAGTCTTTTTGTCATGCTTGCGTGTCTCTCGGGTGCTGCGCGCATCGGAAATCCCGTACGCACGGTCTGTGCGGTCGTGTTCGGCATTTCCATGATAACCATGTACACCGCATCTGCCGTTTATCACGGAGTAAACGGTGGCAAGATCAAAAGAATATGCCGCGTGATCGATCACTGTATGGTTTTTCTTGCCATTGCAGGCTGTGCTACCCCGTCTGCGGCTCTGCTTTACGATTACGAACCGACGTTGGCGATCGTTATGTGGGTAACGGCATGGAGCAGTTTTACGGCCGGTATTCTGATGGCAACGGTCAATTTTGAAAAAACAAAACCGTTCCGCCTTGCCTTTACGCTGATCTGCGGTATTGTGCTCGCCTTTGTCGGCATTAAGCCGATGGTGGAGATCTTCCCTGTCGGCACACTCATCAGCGTGTTCGGCGGCGGTGCGGCCTATATGCTCGGCATGGTGCTTTATGCTTTGGGTAAAAAAATACGCTATTGCCACAGCATTTTTCACGTGTTCGTACTCATCGGAAGTGCGTTTCACGGATTCGGAATCTGGTATTATATTTACAGTGCCAACGCATTGTGATAAAATAAAAAAAATATTTGAGAATAAAGGATAGGTGTAAAAGAAAATGTCTGAAAAAATGTATGCTCTTACCGGTGCGACCGGTCACGTCGGCTTCGCCCTGCTTAAAGAAATGCTCGCCAACGGCGACAAGACCCGTATTATTCTGCGTAAAGATCCGGGTTATTTTGAAGGTATGGACGTTGAAAAAGTCAAGGGCGACGTAACCGATTACGATTCACTTCTCAAAGCCTTTGAGGGTTGTGACGTGGTTTATCACGTAGCAGGCTGTGTTGAGATCAAAGAAGGCTATGAAGATATGATCCGCAAGATCAATGTCGAAGGAACGATCAACGTCGTCAATGCCTGCCTTGCCTGCGGCGTCAAGAGACTGGTCTATATGTCCTCGGTCGATACATACGTACCCCTGCCCGACAATCAGGTCATGACGGAAGTCTACGACTACGATCCCGACAAACTGGAAGGTGCTTATGCCAAGACCAAGGCGGAGGCCACCAAGTTCGTTCTTGACAGCCAGGGCAAAAACGGTCTGGACGTTGTGGTCGTTCAGCCCGCCGCCTGCATGGGTCCCTACGATTTCAAAGTTTCCTCCGTCGGCAGCATGATCCGTATGTTCATGGGCGGCAAATTCCCCATCACCCTGACATTCGGCGGCTACAATTTCGTTGACGTACGCGACGTGGCAATTCTGACAAGAGCCGCCGCACACAAAGGCATTCCCGGCAGTTGCTACATCGCCTGCAACCAGATGTGCACGGTGGACGAATTCATCCGTCTGCTTGCAAAGGCAGCCGGCAACAAAGAACCCAGGATCGGCATCGGTTACAAGCTTTGCTACAGCTTTGCACCCCTCATGGAGTTCTATTATAAGAAAGCGGATAAAACACCGCTGTTCACCCGTTATTCCATCCGCAAACTTTGCTCCAACTGCAACTTCTCTTATGAAAAAGCGGCAAAAGAACTGGACTACAAGCCCCGCCCGCTGCTTGAATCCCTGAAAGACACCGTTGCATGGATCAAGGAAAACGAAAAGAAATAAAGCAATCTGATAAAAAACCATTTTAAGGAGAGTTTGTTATGACGGATATTCTTACCCGCGGCACCTGTTTTATTGACGAATTCGGCAGAGCGCGCATTTTTCAAGGCATGAATATTGTCAACAAAAGCCCCAACCTGCCCGGTTGGACACAAGAAGATTTTCGCCTGATCGCTCTCAACGGCGGCAACATGGTGCGCCTTGGTTGCGTATGGTCGGGCATTGAACCCGAACCGGGGAAATACAATACCGCTTACCTTGACAGTATGCGTCAGGCCTTGGATTGGTGTGAAGAATACGGTCTGATGGCATTTTTGGATCTGCATCAGGATCTGTATTCGGACTTCGGTACCGGCTACGGTGACGGAGCCCCCGCATGGGCATCCTTTGACGGCGACAAACTGAAAAAGATCTATGTCATCTGGGCGGAAGGCTATTTCTTCCGCAAGCCCGTGCATCAATCCTTCGATGCATTCTGGGAAAACAGAGCCGTAAACGGCAGAGGTCTGCAGGATTGGTTCTGCGATATGCTTCGCTTTACCGTCAAATATCTGCAGGATAAACCCGCTTTGATCGGCTTTGACGTGCTCAACGAACCCTTCCCCGGCACACCCGGCGGCAAGGTGTTCCGCAATCTTGTCAAACGCATTGCCAAGGTCGTGCTGACCGATCCTCGTTTTGACCGCAAGAAAGCACTCAAAGAACTCACAAGCGGTGAGATCATGAACTGTCTGGATTGCATCAACGACGAAAAACTGTATGCAAAACTTGTGGATTCCGGCAAAAAAGAGATCCGCGAATTTGATATTGAGCGTTACTATCCGTTTTTCAAACGTGCCTGCACGGCCATCCGCGAAGTAACGGACAAGGGCATCATATTCATGGAAAACTGCTACTATTCCAACCTCGGCATTCCCTGCAGTACTCCGAAGCTGACCTACAATGACGGCACAGTGGAAAAGAATCTTGCATTTGCACCGCACGGCTATGACCTGACGGTGGACACACCGCTGACCAACTTTGCAAGTCCGTTCCGTGTCGATCAGATCTTCAACGAGCACGAACGCACCCAGCAGAGACTGGGCGTACCCGTGTTGGTCGGTGAATGGGGCGGCATGGTTCCGGGAGCCGAAGAATATCCGGCACTTGAGCATCTGATCGCAAAATTCGACCGCAATCAGTGGAGCCAGACTTATTGGCACTACAACAACGAATTGCACAAGGGCGGCATCGGTGAGATCCTTGCAAGACCGTATCCGCAAGCCGTGGCAGGCACCGTCAAAAAGTACGGCTACGACCGCAAACGCAAGGAATTCTCCCTGTATTACACGGGAGATGCCGCAGTACAGGCTCCCACGGAAGTATTCCTCGGCAAAAAGCCGAAAAGCATTCTCTCCACTGCAAAATACACGCTCGAAGAAAACGCCGTCGGTCACTGCATTCTCAAAGCAGAACCCACGGACGGCAAGTGCGTGATCGTGGCACAGTATTAAGCCCGATGCATTACAATTCAATTACGTAATTGCAAAAACAGCAGTGCTCTTTTCGGAACACTGCTGTTTGTTTTTTCCGCGCAAACGGCATTATTTAAATGGATTTGACAAGTTGCGAAAGTTATGGCATAATGCTGAGTAATACAAAAAAAACAAGGTGTGTCAATTGGCTGATTTGAAAAACATAAAAAAACATCTGCCGCAATTCAAGGCTGTTCCCTGCTTACAGGCACTTCTCGGCAGTGCGATCCTTGCATTCGGGATGTATAATATTCACTCCGTATCGAGCGTCACCGAGGGCGGCATATTGGGGCTGACCTTATTGGGTGAGCATTGGCTCGATCTGTCCCCCGCCGTTTCGGGCTTCCTTCTCAATGCCGTTTGCTACGTATTCGGCTGGAAAACGCTCGGACGGGATTTCATCGGCTATTCCGCGATCGCAGGCGGCGGTTTTTCGGTGTTTTACGCACTCTTTGAGCAGTTCCCCGCAGTATACCCCCAAATTGCCCAAATGCCCTTGGTTGCGGCATTGGTCGGTGCGGTTTTCGTCGGTCTGGGAGCCGGCCTGTGTGTTCGCGCAGGCGGTGCGCCGTGCGGCGACGATGCACTGGCAATGGCCCTGTCTGCACGTCTGAAAGTCAGGATTCAATGGGTGTATCTTGTGTCCGATCTTTTGGTCTTGGGACTTTCGCTGACTTATATTCCGTTCAACCGGATTGCCTATTCCCTGCTGACCGTGGTGCTGTCGGGACAGCTCATCGGATTCGTGCAAAGATTTAAGGTAAAAAAATAAAACCTGTTCATGAGCAATCAAAAAAACACAGCCGCAGGAGAGCATTTTCTCCTGCGGCTGTTATTCATTTGTATCACCTACATACTCCGCAATGTCCTCAAGTCTGCAATGCAGAACACTGCAAAGTTTATCAAGCGTTTTGGTTTCCACATTTTCATTTGCTTTCAGCCGACGCACTGTCTTACTGTCAATTCCGCATTGCTCACGCAATGCATACGTTGATATTCCCTGCCTGCGCATGGTTTCCC
This sequence comes from Clostridia bacterium, assembly GCA_017396895.1. Classification (GTDB taxonomy): domain Bacteria; phylum Bacillota; class Clostridia; order Oscillospirales; family Acutalibacteraceae; genus RUG806. Next base: position 10,438 of record JAFQKN010000189.1, on the reverse strand, counting down.
ATAATTTATCAAAAACGATCATACGCAACCCCCTTCTTGACTTTCTATATTATGGGGGTTATAATCTCAATTATTAAGGGGATATAATCCCCATATAAAGGAGATTATGATGCGTACTTGTACTTTTTTCGGTCATAAAGATTCGCCGTCCGCTATTGCCGATTCGTTGGAAAAATTAATCATTCAATTAATTTCGGAAGAAAATGTGACAAATTTTTATGTCGGCAATCAAGGACAATTTGACGCTATAGCACGCAGGGTTTTGAAAGATGTCAAAAAGCAATTTCCGGACATTTCCTATGCCGTTGTGTTGGCTTATCTTCCGGGTAATAACGAGTATTATAATGAAAATTATCCGGATTCTGTTTATCCGGAAGGATTGGAAAATGTTCCAAAAAAATTTGCAATATCAAAGCGAAATGAGTGGATGATAAAGCAATCTGATTTTGTAATTTCTTATGTCACTCACAACACAGGCGGAGCAGCAAAATTCACAGAAACGGCAAGAAAAAGAGGAAAAACAGTCTTCAATCTTGCTGATATGTAAGAATTTCTTTACCATTGAAAATAAAAAAACAACAGCCGTAAGAGTTCGTGCTCCTGCGGCTGTACCGTTTTAAGTGATTCAATTCATGGTTTCCTGTTCGCTTCTTACAAGGTCTGCAGCGGCCTGTGCGTCGGCGCGGTTCATGACATGGGCGACCGTTTCGCGGCGTTCTTTGAGTTCCTTGTACATCTGTACGCGTTTTTCGGCGGACAGCGGATAGAAGAACTTAGGGATAATACCGAGACTGCTGGAAATGATCGGCAGGCCGGTACCGAGGGCAAAGATCCACCATTTCGTTTTGTCGGTCTGGGTGCCGATGGTCTGTCCCTGTACGTAGCCGATCTTACCCATCACGAGATTGTTGACACTGCCCATTACGGCGGCCTGCAGTTTGGAGATCAGTGCTTTGGTAACACCGGTCATGGCTTCGGCACGGTAGCCGTTTTTCCATTCGCAGTAGTCCATGGACTCGTTGTCGATTTCGGCAGGAATAACGCGGCGCAGTCCGTAAACGCACATTTCGAAAATTTCTTCAATGCAGAATACGGGCAACATGACCGAACGCTTTTTGAAGTTGCCGTTGATGGAGCCGATGCCCCAAACAACAAGCCACAGCATATCCGTCCATGCATCTTCAAAGATCCACAGTGCTTTGGTGGAGAACCGCTTACGCAGAGGTGCCACAAAACTGTAACTGATGAACTTGATGGGGAACGCGGGAATGCCGACGATGGTTTTCAGTGTGATCGAACCGAGAACATCGATGTAATAGTTGCTTCGGCTCTGTCCGATGCTGAATCCCGACAGGAACGAGGACAGAGCATTGATGAGCATGGGCTTGTTGGTGACAATGGCTTTGAGTCCCTGCAGAATACTCGGTTTCGTAATGGTCTGCATGACGCGCTCACGGGTGTTCAGGAAGAAGAACAGCATAAAGAATGCCGAAAGCAGAGCACACGGAACGGCAAATCCCGCAAAGAGATTCTGCATCGGAATCTTCAGTTTGCCCGCGATGACAAGGTCATACAAAATGCCGAATATCTGTTTCGGAACGTCTTCAAAAATGTGCGATACAACATTGGCAAGTGCAATCAGCCCCGTTCGCTCGACAGGATCGGGGGTTATGGTAGACATAAACCCTGCGTGTGCAATGGAGGTGAAAGTGCCTGCCGTTTCGGTGATGATGGACATTGCAAAATAGAATATCCACTTGGGCAGATATGTGGCCGGTGTGTTCGGAAAAATGAACGGGATCAGCCATTTCCACATTCCGAGGATCGTCAGCGGAAACTGGCCGAGCAACAGATAGGGACGGAATTTACCCCAACGGGTACGGGTTCTTTCGACAATAACACCGATGAAGGTGTCGTTGATCGTATCCCAGATGGTTGCAACGACGTTCTGAATCGCAAGATACTTGAAACTGATCCCGACAACGTCATAAATGTAACGGTCATTAAAATCGTTGATGTTCAGACTTGCCGCAGAGTCATTGAGCACATATCCGACTCGTTCGATCTTGCCGACAAACCGTCGGTTGCCGTATACGGCCTGGCTCTGTTCGGTCGGCGCCTTGGTTTGCTTTGCCATAAAAACACGCTCCGTATTTTTTATAAAAATGGTTTGCCGAGTCATTTTATCACATTTGTACACATTTTTCAACCTTTGTTTTTAAAATGCTTTGAGTGCACAAAAAAAAAGGGACATTTTTCTTCTTTTTTTGTCATTGCAATTTCCCCTTTTTACTTGACGCGCACTTTATATGTATGTTATAATACGAAAAGAAAAATAAAGACTGTCTGTGACCGACGGAATTACAAGCGGAAGTGACCGCAAGGAAGCAGTATTTTTACAGTCTGTTTGCCGACCGTCTGGGCAGTCTATCCCTTTTACCGAAAAGGGACAGGCTGCTTTTATTTTTTATAAATTGGAGGATCAACCGATGAAAAAAGTAGCTGTTATTATGGGTTCGGACAGCGATCTGCCCGTCGTGGAAAAAGCAATCACCACGCTCAAGGAATACGGGGTTCCCGCAGAAGTGCACGTGTTCTCTGCCCACAGAACACCCGAGCAGGCAAGAGAATTTGCTCTCAATGCGCGCAAAAACGGTTTCGGCGCCATCATCTGTGCCGCAGGCAAAGCCGCCCATCTTGCAGGTGCTTTTGCCGCAAACACAACTTTGCCCGTCATCGGCATTCCCGTCAAGAGTTCCACACTCGACGGTCTGGATGCTCTGCTTTCGACCGTGCAGATGCCGGCAGGCATTCCCGTGGCTACCGTTGCCATTGACGGTGCGGTCAATGCCGCTTTGCTTGCCGTTCAGATTCTCAGCGTATCCGATGAAGCACTCGCGGACCGTCTGCAACAGGCTCGCACAGCCGCAACCGAAGCGGTACTGAAAAAAGATGCCGCCGTTGCGGATAAATATAATTCATAAATTACAAAAAAGGCGGATTTCCGTCTTTTTTTCATTCCATTCACATATTTCAGCCACATAGGAGGAATCAAATGGGCGGTTTTTTTGGGGCAGTTTCAAAAAATGACTGCATTCTGGATGTTTTTTTCGGAACGGACTACCATTCGCACTTGGGAACCCGCAGAGCCGGCATGGCCGCGTACAACCCGACGGACGGTTTTCAGCGTGAGATCCACAATATCGAAAACTCACCGTTCCGCACAAAATTTGAAGACACGTTGGAGGAAATGCACGGCAATTCCTGCATCGGCATCATCAGCGATTCCGATCCGCAACCGATGCTGATCCGTTCCAATCTCGGCACGTATGCCATCTGCACCATCGGCATTATCAACAATGCTTCCCAACTCATCAGTTCGTTTTTGTCTTTCAGCGGCGGACATTTCGGAGCCATGAGTGGCGGCAGGATCAACAACACCGAATTGGTAGCGGCTCTTATCAACCAAAAAAGTGATTTTTGCGAAGGTATCCGTTTCGCACAGCAACAGATCGACGGCACGGCATCCATTCTCATTCTCAAAGAGGACGGCTCCCTTCTTGCCGCACGTGACAAATACGGCAGACTTCCCATTCTTATCGGCAAACGTGAAGACGGCTATTGTGCATCGTTTGAATCGTTTGCATACTATAAACTCGGTTACGATAATTACAAAGAACTCGGTCCGGGCGAAATCGTCCGCCTGACCGCCGACTCCTGCGAAGTGCTTTCTCCCGCACGCAAGGAAATGAAGATCTGCGCATTTCTATGGTCTTATTACGGCTACCCGACATCCGTTTACGAAGGTGTCAACGTGGAATGTATGCGCACACGCAACGGTGCGATCATGGCAGACTTTGAACATGAACACGGTCTGATGCCCGATGTCGATTTTGTTTGCGGGGTTCCCGATTCGGGTACGCCCCACGCCATCGGCTATGCCAACGAAAGCCGCATTGCATTCGCCCGTCCGTTCATTAAATACACGCCCACGTGGCCGCGTTCGTTTATGCCGCAGAATCAGCAGGAACGCAACCGTGTGGCAAAAATGAAACTTGTTCCCATTCACGATCTCATCGAAGGCAAAAAACTGCTGTTCGTGGACGACAGCATCGTTCGCGGCACACAACTGCGTGAAACGGTCGATTTCCTGTACGAAAACGGCGCAAAGGAAGTGCACATCCGTTCTGCCTGTCCGCCGATCATGTACGGTTGTAAATATCTGAACTTCTCGCGCAGCAATTCCGATCTTGACCTGATCGCACGGCAAGCCATCCGTGAACTGGAAGGTGAGAACGGCGACCGTTACATCGAAGAATATGCCGATCCGACAACCGAACGCGGTAAAAATCTTCGCAACCTGATCTGCACAAAACTCCATTTTGCATCTCTGGAATACCAATCCATTGAAAACTTAATGAAAGCCATCGGACTTCCCAAAGAAAATATATGCACCTATTGCTGGAACGGCAAAGGTTGAGAAAGGACACAGATTATGATTGAAAATTCAAGAAGCGAAAGTTACGCAGCAGCCGGCGTTGACATCACAGCGGGTTACAAGGCTGTTGAACTGATGAAAACCCACATCGCCCGCACCCTCACAAGCGGTGTTGTTTCCGATGTCGGCGGTTTCGGCGGTCTGTTTGCCCTTCCCGAAGGGTATCAAAAACCCGTTTTGGTTTCCGGCACGGACGGCGTAGGTACAAAACTGAAACTTGCATTCCTGTTGGACAAACATGACACCGTCGGCATTGACTGCGTTGCCATGTGCGTCAACGACGTGATCTGCTGCGGTGCAAAGCCGCTGTTTTTCCTTGATTACATCGCTTGCGGCAAGAACGTTCCCGAACGCATTGCCGATATCGTTGCCGGTGTTGCGGAAGGTTGCGTGCAGTCGGGCGCATCCCTCATCGGCGGTGAAACGGCAGAAATGCCCGGTTTCTATCCCATTGACGAATATGACCTTGCCGGTTTTGCGGTCGGCATCGTTGAACGCGATAAGATCCTCAACAACAAAACCATGAAAGCCGGCGACGTGATCATCGCCCTGCCCTCCTCGGGTGTTCATTCCAACGGTTTCTCCCTTGTTCGCAAGGTATTCAACGTCGAGCACACCGATCTTCGTATGCCTTTGGAAGCCCTCGGCGGCAAAGGCTTGGGTGAAACACTGCTGACTCCCACAAAAATTTATGTAAAACCCATGACGGCTCTGTTTGATGCCGTTACCGTCAAGGCCGTTTCCCACATCACGGGCGGCGGTTTCTATGAAAACATTCCGCGTTCCCTGCCCGACGGATTCTGCGCAAAGATCGAAAAGAGTGCCGTGCGCGTTCTGCCGATCTTCGATCTGCTTGCAAAAACGGGCAACATCGACGAAAGAGATATGTTCAACACCTTCAACATGGGTGTCGGCATGAGTTGCGTGGTCGCAAAAGAAGATGCAGACAAAGCATTGGAGATCTTGCGTGCAAACGGCGAAGATGCATACATCATCGGCGAAGCGGTCGAAGGCGACGAAAAGGTACAACTGATCTGATGATGAATACGATACCGAAAACAAGAATTGCCGTACTCGTCAGCGGCGGCGGCACCAACCTGCAGGCCATTCTGGATGCACAGAAAGCCGGAAAGATCACCGACGGTGAAGTCGTGCTGGTGATTTCCAACAATCCCGACGCATACGCGCTTGAACGTGCAAAAAATGCAGGCGTGAAAGGTGTTGTCGTTCCTAAAAAAGGACGCACAAGAGAGGATTTTGAAAAAGACCTTGTGGCTGCACTCGAAGAACACGGCATTGAACTGATTATTTTAGCGGGATTCATGTGCATTCTGAGTGCAGATTTCACAAACCGTTATCCCGAACGCATCATCAACGTCCACCCGTCTTTGATCCCGTCCTTCTGCGGCGAAGGCTTTTACGGACTGCGTGTCCATGAAGCCGCACTCGCTTACGGTGTCAAAGTCACGGGTGCTACGGTGCATTTCGTCAATGAGATCCCCGACGGCGGAAAGATCATTCTGCAAAGAGCCGTGGAGATTCAGGAAAACGATACCCCCGAAATTTTACAAAAACGAGTGATGGAGCAGGCCGAATGGCATTTGTTGCCCGAAGCGGCACAGCTTGTAAGCCGTTCCATCCGTGAAAGGAAGAAATAAAATGGCATACGAAAATCTTTGCATCGGCAAATTGTTGCGTGAAAACACATATCCCGGCAGAGGCATCATTGCAGGTCTCACGCCCGACGGCAAAAAGGCTGTCACCGCTTATTTCATCATGGGCAGAAGTGCAAACTCCCGCAACCGCGTTTTTTCTTTGAAAGAAAACGGTGAACTGTATACCGAACCCTTTGATGCGAGCAAAGTGGAAGATCCCTCTCTCATCATCTATGCCGCCGTGCGCGCATTGGATAAGAAACTCATCGTCACCAACGGCGATCAGACCGATACGGTTTATGATCTTATGAAAGAGGGAAAGACTTTCTCCGCCGCCCTCGCCACCCGTTGCTTTGAACCCGACGGTCCGAACTGGACACCTCGTATCAGTGTTCTTCTGGACTTTGAAGACGGTTTCAATTACTCCATGAGCATCCTCAAGAGTGCGGATGCAGACGGCTCTGCCTGCAACCGCTTCACCTTTGATTATGCCCCCATTGCAGGTGTCGGCCATTTTATTCACACCTATGACCATGACGGCAATCCCATTCCCACTTTCTCGGGTGAGCCCGAACGCATTGCTACGTTCAACGATATGGACGAATTTGCCCAAGTGGTATGGAACAACCTCAACGCAGACAACAAGATCTCTCTGTTCGTGCGCTACATTGACCTTGCAAGCGGCGAAGCACAGACCAAGATCTACAATAAAAACAACTGAAGGAGAACGACATGAACGAATTTGCTCTTAAATACGGTTGCAATCCCAATCAGAAACCCTCCCGCATTTTCATGGAAGACGGCAGTGATCTGCCCGTTGAAATTCTTTGCGGAAAACCCGGCTATATCAATTTCCTGGATGCATTCAACGCATGGCAGTTGGTAAAGGAACTCAAAGAAATTCTCAATATGCCTGCAGCCACCTCCTTCAAGCACGTCAGCCCCGCAGGTGCTGCTGTCGGTGTCAAACTCAACGACGCACAGAAAAAGGCTTGTTTTGTGGATGACATTGAAGGCCTTGACGATTCTCCGCTTGCGTGTGCGTATGCCAGAGCCCGCGGCAGTGACCGTATGTCATCGTTCGGTGACTGGATCGCGCTGAGTGATGTTTGCGACAAGACCACGGCTCTCATCATCAAACGCGAAGTGTCCGACGGCGTGATCGCTCCCGGATACACCGACGAAGCACTTGAAATTCTCAAGACCAAACGCAACGGCACGTACAACATCGTTAAGATCGATCCCGATTACGTTCCCGCAGAGATCGAACGCAAGCAGGTATTCGGTATCACTTTTGAACAGGGCAGAAACAATTTCCGCATCGATGAAGCACTGCTCGAAAATATTGTCACGGCAAACAAAGATCTGCCCGACAGTGCAAAGAGAGACCTTATCATTGCTCTTATTACATTAAAATACACCCAGTCCAACTCCGTTTGCTTTGCTGTGGACGGACAGGCCATCGGCGTGGGAGCCGGTCAGCAATCCCGTGTTCACTGCACGCGCCTTGCCGGCAATAAAGCAGACCTGTGGCATCTTCGCCTGAGTGAAAAAGTGCTGTCTCTGCCTTTCCGTGCCGAAGTCGGCAGACCGGACAGAAACAACTGCATCGATATTTATCTTTCCGAAGACGACGATGTGGTTCTGGCAGACGGCAACTGGCAGAAATGGTTTACCGAACAGCCCGCACGCTTCACCGCCGAAGAAAAGAAAGAATATCTTTCTCATATTACGGGTGTTGCCCTCGGCTCGGATGCATTCTTCCCGTTTGACGACAACATCGAACGTGCAAAGAGAAGCGGTGTGAGTTACATTGCAGAACCCGGCGGAAGCAAGCGTGATGAAGACGTCATTGCGGCCTGCGACAAATACGGCATGACCATGGCCTTTACGGGTATGCGTCTGTTCCACCACTGAGGTAATGATATGAAAAAAGTAATGCTCATCGGCAGCGGCGGCAGAGAACACGCCCTGCTGAAAAAACTGCGCGAGAACAAAGACATCGGTGAAATTTTCGTTCTGCCCGGAAACGGCGGCATGAAGGATGAAGCCACCCTCGTTCCCATCGGCGCAAAAGACATTGACGGCATGGTAAACTTTGCAAAAGAGAATGCAATCGACTTTGCCGTGGTAGCCCCCGATGATCCGCTTGTTTTGGGTGCGGTGGATGCACTGGAAGCCGTCGGCGTCAAGTGTTTCGGTCCGCGCAAAGATGCCGCGATCATTGAAGGCAGTAAGATATTCTCCAAAAACTTAATGAAAAAGTACGGCATTCCCACCGCCGCTTACGAAGTGTTTTATGACACGGCTCCTGCTCTTGCATATATCCGCACCGCCCCCATGCCCACCGTCATTAAAGCCGACGGTCTGGCACTGGGTAAAGGTGTTGTGATCTGCAATACCCGTGAAGAAGCCGCCGCAGCCGTGGTCTCCATGATGGACGACGGCCGGTTCGGTGAATCGGGCAAGAGCATCGTCATTGAAGAATTTTTGGAAGGCCCCGAAGTTTCCGTTTTGAGTTTCACAGACGGCAACGTGGTCGTTCCCATGGTTTCTTCCATGGACCACAAACGTGCGCTCGACAACGATGAAGGCCTGAACACGGGCGGCATGGGCACGGTCGCTCCCAATCCTTATTATACAAAGGAAGTGGCAGACCGCTGTATGCAGGAGATTTTCCTGCCCACGGTCAAGGCCATGAATGCAGAGGGAAGAACATTTAAAGGTTGCTTGTATTTCGGTCTGATGATCACAAAAGACGGCCCGAAAGTTATTGAATACAACTGCCGTTTCGGTGATCCCGAAACGCAGGTGGTGCTTCCTCTGCTTGAAAGCGATCTGTTTGAGATCATGAACGCGGTCGCAGACGGTACGCTGGCACAAACCGAAGTCAAGTTTGCAAACAAAAATGCCGCCTGTGTCATTCTCGCGTCCAACGGCTATCCCGCTTCTTACGAAAAAGGGAAAGTGTTCACCGTGGACGAGGATTTTGCCGCAACCCTTTATTGTGCAGGTGTGAAAGCCGACGGCGACATCCTCAAGACCGACGGCGGCCGTGTGGCAGGTGTTACCGCCACCGCAGACACGCTGAAAGAAGCCCTGCAGATCGCATACACCGAAGCCGAAAAAGTACATTTTGAAAACAAATACAGTCGCTGCGATATCGGTCAGCGTGCGCTGAAAGCCATTCTGTAAAAAGGAGATCACTATGGTTTACAGAGTTTATGTAGAAAAGAAAAAAGAACTTGCAAACGAAGCAAATGCACTCAAAAACGAAGCCGTTTCTCTGCTTGGCATTTCCGCATTGACGGACGTTCGTCTTTTCAATCGCTACGACGTTGAAAACATCGAAAAAGATCTGTTCGATTATGCCGTCAACACCGTGTTTTCCGAGCCGCAGATGGATATCGTTACATTCTCCCTGCCCGAAACGGATGCATTCGTGTTTGCCGTGGAATTTTTGCCCGGTCAGTTCGACCAGCGTGCAGACTCTGCCGCACAGTGCATTCAGATCCTCTCGCAGGGCGAACGTCCGACCGTCCGTTCGGCAAAGGTCTATATGCTCTACGGCAATCTGTCCGAACAGGACATTGCCGCGATCAAGAATTACGTCATCAACCCCGTGGAATCCAGAGAAGCAACTCTTGCGCGTTTTGAAACCCTCAAAACCGAATTTGACATTCCCGAAACGGTGGAAACACTGCACGGATTCCGCGAACTGGACATGAACGGTGTTGCAGACTTCGTCAAAAAATATGCACTGGCAATGGATGCAGACGATCTGATGTTCTGCCGCGATTATTTCCGCAGTGAAGACCGCGATCCCACCATCACGGAAGTGCGTATGCTGGATACGTACTGGTCTGACCACTGCCGCCATACCACTTTCCTGACCACCATCGACAGTGCCGTATTTGAGGACGCGCTGTTGCAGGAAACATACGATCAGTACCTTGCCGTCCGCAAGGAACTCGGCAGAGAAAACAAACCCGTCAACCTCATGGATCTTGCAACGGTTGCCGCAAGATATCTCAAAAAACAGGGCAAACTCCCCAAACTCGATGAGTCCGAAGAAATCAACGCCTGTACCGTCAAGATGCAGATCATCCACGACGGTCAGCCCGAAGACTGGCTTCTTCTGTTCAAGAATGAGACCCACAACCATCCCACCGAAATCGAACCCTTCGGCGGTGCCGCCACCTGCATCGGCGGTGCCATCCGTGATCCGCTTTCGGGCAGAAGTTACGTTTATGCTGCCATGCGTGTGACGGGTGCGGCGGATCCG
>JAFQKN010000188.1 GCA_017396895.1 Clostridia bacterium | reverse complement strand
GTTGCACGTTGTGCATTGGTAAACCCCCGGCGAGGGTTTCCCACGCAAAACAATACGCAATTGTTTTGCTCCCTTCCTGCGCTTTTTTAGAGGAAAGGGGTGTTTCGCCCATTGCGATGGGCGACAAGGGCGCTGCCCTTGACCCGCAAGCTTTTGCAAAAGCTTGACCAAAAATCTTTAAATACTGACGAAGCAATTTACATTGTGCGTACAACGCTAAATCATAATTTATCTTTTTTCCGATCCCCCAACTTTCCGTGAAGAACCTAAAAAATCCGAATATAAAAGAACCTGCTTTCCGGTGAAAAAGCAGGCTCTTTTTTTCTTTTGCTTATTGGTTCAGTTGTTCTACGATTCTGTCCACACATTCCTCGGGTTTCATGTGCGTGCAGTTGATCGTCACATCCGCATATTGCGCATACAGATGTGCGCGTTCGGCATACAACTGTGCGATCGTGGTGCCCTCTTTCATGGCAATGCCGCGTGTTTTGATATTGCAGATACGGTTTTCGAGTTCGTCCGATTCCACCTGCAGATACACCACCGTGCCGTTTTTGCGCAGGTTTTGCATGGCTTGCTCGCCGTATACCACACTGCCGCCCGTTGCGACTACGCAATTTTCAAACGTCAACCCCGATACAATGCGGTTTTCGGTTGCAATGAAATCAGCAATGCCGTTTTGCGCAATGATGTCACACAAACTCATTTTGCACTGCTGTTGGATCACAAGATCCGTGTCGCAGAATTGCATGAGCATGGATTTTGCAAGCAGAACACCGACCGTGCTTTTACCTGCACCCGGCATTCCGATGAGAACGATGTTTTGCATTCTTTACCCCTTACAGATCTTCCACGATCTGCATGATCTCGTGGGCGAGAATCTCAAAAATGTGTTTGAACATACGAAGCAGCCAGCCGATCATGTTTTCTTCTTCGTATTCTGCCTTTGTTCCCTTACCGCCGTAGCAGCCGATGTTGTTGCTTTCAATGGGATTGCCGAAGAAATCGACCGTGCAATCATCATCGGGCACAGCCGCACCCGTGCCGAGCAACGGCGAATCCGCAGACAGAGTAAAACTGTTGTAATCGGCAATATCATCCGCCGTAAATCCCGGAACGGTATTGATCGCCGTAGGATCGCAAAGCGGCGTAAACACATTGTAATAGCAATTGTTTGTGAAAGTATTGCCCGCAAGCAGCAATTCGTTGAGGCGGTAGGATATAACTTCCGTGTCGGCCGGAATGATGATGTTGTTGGCAATATAGGAATCGTAAATGTTGAAGAACTGGAATTCACCGCAATTGATGATCGTATTGTTATAGAAACGGAAACCGTACTCCCCGGCTCCGCCTGCAATCTGGCTTCTGCCGCCGTTATCATTCACGGACAGGCAGTAACGCACGGTATTGTTGTGCTGACCGCTGTAATTGGGGCAGTTGCACATAAAACGGGTGTTGTCATGGGAGTAAATATACTGATAGGTGCAGTTGTTTGAATGCGAGTCAAAGTCGATCGCCATGCCGTCACCGACGTTCTTCTGCCCTGCGATCTCGCAATACTGAATGGTGCTGTTTTCACTGCCCCAGAACCACATGGCGGCGGTGAAATACAGAATGTCTCCGTTTTCATCCACACCGAGTCCCTGACAGCAGTTGATAGCCCTGCAATGCGTCACCAATGCGCCGTCGCACATACCGACGATGACCGCTTCGGCATCCATGTCATGGAAATAGCAATGCTCCACCAAAACACCTGTGTTGTAAACGGGATCGATCTCCTCTTCCGTTTCACACCAAGGCTGCTGCGCATCGTTCCATGAGCCCCACAGAATGACGCCGTTGCCGCAGTTGTACACTTCACAATTCGACACGGTCAGATCGTTGACCGCATAGCGTGAACGTGCAGGAAGTCCTTTGACCAAAACAGCTGCTCTTGCCGCGGCCGCACCGCGTGAAAAATCGTCACGCGAAGTCACGGTAAAGTTTTGCATATCATAGAAATAAAGGTTGTCAAGCGTAATGCCGACACTGGTCTTGTTGAGCGTATCGATCCAGATCCCGCCGCCGTTGGGTGCGGTGATGGCAAGATCGCTGACAGTGATATAGGAACAGTCGATCAGCTGAAAAACTTCCGTATGAAGGTCGGTTTTCAGGATCGCCTTTTCCCCCTCACCGTAAGAAGAAATGACAATGGGATCCTCTTTGGTTCCCTGCCAGTCACCGATCACAACATTGCAGTCATGTACACAGCCGTTTTTGAACAAAAACTGCGTACCGGGTTGAATCACAAGGTCTTTCAGCCCGTTCACGCTCTGCACGGCAGTGGTTTCGCTCAGACCGTCATTGGCATCGTTGCCGCCGACAGAGTCAATGTAATACGTGCGCGGTGCGGTCAATGCGCTTGCCGCCAATGCAAAACAGCCGACAAGCATCGTCAGCACCAAAAACAGGGAGATGCTCTTGCGTAAATTCTTCATAATACAAACCTCCGTTGTGTATTGTAACAATCATTCTACCACAGATATTTGCTTTTGGCAACAAAAAAAGCTCCCAATCGGAAGCTTTTACGGAAATATACTGCTTTTATGCACTTTGTCTTGCGGCAATGAACAAATCGATATCTTCAATCAAGTATTCTCTGCCGGTTGTGTGCAACACGTCATAACATTCTTCGAGATAATCCAAAACGCCGTATTGCATAAAAAGCTGCATTGCCTGTCTGCCTGTCATTTTCTTTTCCGCCCTATAGGCTTCAAAGCAAAAAACCTTAAATTCCAATGTTTTACTCATATCACACCTCCGGCAAGATCAGTCTGCCTGTTCGTTCCTCGTTGAAAAGCGTGGCAAGCATCAATGCACTGTACTGCCAGACCTTTGTTTCTTCCCGTTCAAGAAAAGCATATACTTTAGACGCTGTAAAGCGTTCCATTGCGACATCTTCCGTCCAGTCGTTCAATTCCATGATTTTTGCAACCGCATTGGAAGTCACCCCGTAAAGCAAGGTTTCAAAACTACGCTCATTCATTCACAAGCCACCTCCGTATCCGTATAATGCAAAAATGCAAGAGCATTTTCGGTATGGAACAAAATCTGATCACAGAGTTTTTCCGTTTTTAACCGTTTCAGTGCCGTTTCTTTATCAACGTCTCCGTTTTCATATTCAACAACAACACGGTATACCTGATCGTCCGCAACCGGACCGATAACAATATCATATTCCCCTGTCGGCTTGCCGCTGCGGTTATTACAGATAATATCCAGCCATTTTTCGTCTGCCTGCAAAAATTCTATAACAATAAGTTCTTTTCTTGCTTTTTCATAATCAAATTCATAGAGGTTGATGCATTTCTGTTTGTTATTTCTTTAATTATATTATACATCATAAAATGATTTTTAGCAATAGCTTAATTCTGTATCAAAAAGAGAAAACCGACTGCCGTCCGAAAAGGAAAGCAGTCGGTTGATTATTCTATTTCCTGCTCCAAGGCATCAAAAACGGGTGTCGAGAAAAACTCGCCCAATGTGATATCCAATCCGTCACAGAGTTTTTTGATCGTTACGATCGACACATCACGACGTGTTGCATCCATCATACTGTACACCGTGGACGGTGTGACACTGGCACGTGTTGCAAGTTCATTCAGTTTCATATTACGTTCTTTGCACAAATTTGCAAAACGCAAGGCTACAATATCTTTGACACTCATACGTATCACCTCAAAAATATTGTATTAAATTATTCGCACCTGCGTGTACGCACTTGCGTAATTGCAAAACTTATGTTACAATTATCTTAAAATATAAGCAAAGGAGCATCCTTTATGGTCTGTGAAAATCTTTTCTGTATCTATCAGCAAGAGGGGGAATGCTTGCTGCAAGAAATTCAACTTGATTGCACCGGTGTTTGCACAAACTGTATTTATCCTATTCTCAACGAAGACTATCTGAATCAGGAGAAACTGAAATTACTGCAAAAGCATCAACAGAACGATAAAATGTAAGCAAAAAAACACCGACTGCCGTCCGAAAAGGAAAGCAGTCGGTGCATTATTTATTATGATTGTTTATTTTACAAATTCGTTGTAAATGGCTTCGATGGTCTTGTGGTAGTCTTTTTCTTCGACAGCCACAATGATGTTGATCTCGCTTGAACCCTGGTCGATCATGCGGACATTGACCTTTGCGTTTGCAAGGGCGGTAAACACTCTTGCGGCAGTACCTTCGTTGTTGACCATACCGCGGCCGACAACGGCGATCAGGCACAGTCCTTCAATGAGGATAATGGAATCGGGATTGACGGTCTTGACGATCTCGGCGGTGATGGAGCCCTTATGTGAGCCGAGTGCATCTGCGGAAACGAGCACGCTCATGGTGTCGATACCGGAAGGCAGATGTTCAAAGGAAACGCCGTGGTTTTCGAGCACTTCAAGCACTTTTCTGCCGAAGCCGAGTTCGGCGTTCATCATATCCTTTTCAACATGAATGGCGGTGATGCCCTTCTTGCCTGCAACACCCGTGATCACGGTGGGAACGATGTTGCTGGAGGCTTTGTGCACGATCATCGTGCCGGGGGCATCGGGGCAGTTGGTATTGCGGATGTTGATCGGAATTCTTGCCTTGCGGACGGGGAAAATGGCCTCGTCATGCAGAACCGTAGCACCCATGTAGGACAGTTCGCGCAGTTCGCGATAGGTGATTTCGGGAATGGGCAGCGGATTTTCGACCACACGGGGATCTGCCATGAGCATACCCGAAACGTCCGTCCAGTTTTCGTAAAGGTCAGCCTTTGCGGCACGTGCAACGATGGAGCCCGTGACGTCCGAACCGCCTCTGGAGAAAGTCTTTACCATGCCGTCGGGGGTAGAACCGTAGAAACCGGGAATAACAGCGTATTCATGGTAAGAAAGCAGACGGGAGAGTTCTCTGTCGGTTCTTTCAACATCAAGAACACCCTTTTCGTCAAAGAAGATACCTTCTTCGGCATCAATGAACGCAAAACCGAGGAAGTTTGCAAGGATTTTGGAGTTGAGATATTCGCCGCGGCTTGCGATATAATCCTGCGTGGCATGGTGAATGATGGCAACCTTGATGGCTTTGAGATCTTCTTCGAGTGAGAAATCAATGCCCAGATCACGGATGATGCCGTTGTAGCGTTCCGTGATTTTATCGAATGTTTCGTCAATGCTCTTTTTGTCTCTGACAAGACGGAAGCACTGCAGAAGCATATCCGTAACTTTCGTGTCGTGAGAATCTCTTTTGCCGGGTGCGGAAGCGACGACATATCTTCTGTCGGGATCGCTCTTGATGATATCGGCAACTTTGCGGAACTGATTGGCATCGGCAAGAGAAGAACCGCCGAATTTGACTACTTTAAGCATACAAACACACCTCATAGCATTGTATTAAATCTTAACGGTGTTATATTATATTAAATATAAATGCATTTTGCAATAGAAAAAACGAATAACACGGCAAAATCCCCATTCCGACGGAGAACGGGGATTTTTTCGGGAAGATTTTGATTACTTTACACACAATAAAATGGTTCAGTTCTGATAATTCTCGGCTTGACTGACGAACATTTCGTAGTATTTGCCTTTGCGTGCCATGAGTTCTTCATGTGTGCCATGCTCAATGATCGCACCGTTTTCGATGTGATAAATGCAGTCAAAATCACGCACGGTGGACAGGCGGTGGGCGATCATAACGGTGGTTGCGGTGTTGGAAACCGCAAGAATATTCTGCATCAGTTTCACTTCCGCCAAGGGATCGAGTGCCGAGGACGGTTCATCCAGGATCAGCAGACCGAAATCAGCGGTGAACAAACGGGCGAGCATCAACTTTTGTGCTTCACCACCCGACAAGGCAATGCCGTCTTCAGTAAATTCACGCGACACCATGGTGTCAAGATTGCCGTTTGCCCGTTCGAGCACATCCGAAAGTCCGAGTTTTTCCAGTATTTCAATCAGTTTTTCATCCGACACATCCCGATAGACCGTCAGATTGTCACGCAGGCTCATGGCAAGCACGCGGATATCCTGAAACACAACGCCCGTATGCTGTCGCAGGCTGTGTATATCATACTCTTTTATGTTCTTTGCGTTGATGCGCACTTCCCCGCTGTTCACGTCGTACAAACGCAACAGCAGTTTTGTAAGCGTGGTCTTTCCCGCACCGTTTTCCCCGACAACGGCAATTCGCTGACCGGGCTTGATGTGCAGATTGAAATGCTTGAACAACGGTTCGTTTTCATCGTAACCGAACGAAACATCCTTCAGTTCGATCTCATAACTGCCCTCGGGTGCGGCAATCGCATCTTCCTTTTTCGGTTCGATTTCCGATTCGGCTTCAAAGAATTCCGCTACCTTTTCACCGTTTGCAATGCACTGTAAAATCTGCATGACACTGCTTGCGGCATCGTTGAGCCCTTCCGCCAAGGCCGCAGAAGCAACGGTCAGGGATGCATACAGACCGATCTGGGATTTGTCGCCGTTGATAACGAAAAAGATGATATACGCAAGAATGCAGGCCGCCTGAATGGGAGACACCGCCCCCTGCAGCAGATGAAAGGGTGCTACCTTTTTGATGAACTGCCTGTAGACCTGCTGAAAACGATCCATTGCCGCATTGATCGTACCCAGCAGTTTGCGTCCCGCCCCGGAAGATCGCAATTCAGCGGCATTTTCTTTGGTTTTGAGTACCCTTGCGGAGTACTCCATCGGCCGCCATGCATCCACAAGGCTGACCTCATAATCGGACGTGGGCTTGATGGCGGGAAGCCCCACAACGGCATTCAGAAGCACAAAAACGGCCGTAATACCGAGCAAGACCGGCCCTGTGGTCGCAATGATCGAAACCATGGCAATGACGGTTGCAATGCCGCGTAAAATATCGGGCAGGATCATCACAACATTCTGCGCATGAACGGGATAATTCTCCTGTGCGAACAGGAATTTGACAAAAAAGTCGGGATTGTCATAGTATTTGAAATCCGTCTGCAATGCCTTTTCGTTGACATCGTTCTTGATCTTGTTGCTCACCTTCACAAGTGTCATTTGCGTATAGGCCATCTGAATGACCTTTTCCAGTGCCGACACCAGCACAATGAACAGCGTGAACAGGACGATGATGAGAATGACCTCCTTGTGCGGCGTGTCATTCATCACCGCATCGATCGCCTTTTGCGGCAGCAAGGCCGTCAGATACGAGGATACGGGTTGCAACACGACCGACATCAGCAGAATGGTCAGCACATACCCCTTGCCGTATTTCCAATAAGGTTTCAGAAGAAAAAGTATGTATTTGATCTTCGACAGTTTTTTCGGCTGTTCTTTCCCTGCGTCTTTGTTATTGGTTTCGTTGTTGTTTGCAGTGTCCGCGGACAGATCCGCTTTTTTCATACATCTCACCTCACGCACAGTATAGCAGACGTTTGCACAAAGCGCAATATCATCTGCGAAGCAGATATCATACCCGCAGGGTATATCACCCGTTCTGCAAGGAACGGATATCATTGAAAAACGACAAGTTTCTGTCGAAACTTGTCGTTTTTCATGGAGCTGCTAACCAGAGTCGAACTGGTGACCTCATCCTTACCAAGGATGCGCTCTACCTCCTGAGCCATAGCAGCAAAAAAAATGGCGACCCGGAACGGGCTCGAACCGTCGACCTCTAGCGTGACAGGCTAGCGTTCTAACCAACTGAACTACCGGGCCATTTGGACTACGCGAGTTATTATACACACTTTCACCCGCGTTGTCAACACCTTTTTTCAAAAAATTCTAATTTTTTTTATTACATAGGAACCTGCTCGCAATTGTGAGCAGGTTGCATATAACCAATGCACCTTTTCGGCCCCAAGATCGGGAGATGTGGGTTGCTGCAGAATACTCTTTTATTCCGTGCTGTCCGCATCGCTTTGCGTGGCGGTTTCGCAGACCTCAACAGGTGCATCGGCCTCATATTCTTCTATCCCTTCCTGCGTTTGCTTCAGAAAACTGCCGATGCGGTTGGGCAATGTACCTGCCTTGCGGAAGAGTTTGCTGTCGCGGGGAATCTTCTTCGTTTGTTCATCAACACCGAGCAAACGGTTAAACTGCACTTTGATCTCCTCAAGTTGCTGTTTGAGTGCCGCAACGGGTTTATCGAACTGTGCATGAATACTGTCACGCATTTCCTCGGCCGCACCTTCGGTGCTGTCCTTGACCAGATTGCCCAACACCGTGACCGAGTTTTTGAAATCGTTGAATTTCTGAATGAACTTACGGACATCAATGGTGGCAAGCACGGTCATAACAAGGTCAAACACAAACAGTACAAGAATGATCGCAGTGATGATCACCAATGACGCATCCGGAATAAAACTGACAATGAACTCATACAGCGGATGAATGCCGTACACGAACAAAAGCGATGCAAAGCCCCAGATGATGGAATGCTTGAAGCAGATCCTGCCGTGCAGATTCAAAAAGTTATTGGAATAATCCCACCAACGGGCATTGAACAACTTTTCCATAATATAAGATGTTACATATTCGACGATGTCGGCAAGGATCATGCCGATAAAAAACACCTTGAAGATGCCGCCGATATCCGGAGTAGCCAGTCCCGTATTGATCAGAAAAACGGTAAAGAAAAGCGCACCCGTACCGTAAATGGGACAGATCGGGCCGTACAGAAATCCGCTGTTGATGATGCGTTTATCTCCGCCCTTGCGCAGGAATGCCCCCGTAGTGCGATACAGCGATTCACCGAACCAACCGCAGGCACTGTAGGCAAAAAACATAAAAATATAATTGCAGGCTGTTATCATTGTTTCACTCTCTTTTTCGTCATGGCAACATCCGCACGGAAGCGGCGGTAGAACTTGCCTTTTTTTGCCAACAGCATTTCACAGTTGGCACAGTACTTGTCCGCAAAAGTCAGCAACCAACCCTCTTTGTATTTGGGCGGAACGGGTGTCAGCGGCCACATGTGGCGCAAAATCATATTCTCTTCGATCTTACCGGGTGTACCGCCGCACAGAATACGGGAGTTGACAACCGCAAATCCGGGATGGCGATAGCCGTTCGGGCGGTGATCCCAACTTTTATCGTGCCAATCATAATAAAACAGATCGTGCAAAACCGCCCCTCTTGCGGCGGCTTTCGCATCACAGCCGAAACGCTTTGCAAGGCAGTAAGTCATATAGGCCACGGCGGTGATATGATTGAGGCGGTTGACGGTGCTGTGTTGCGGAAAACGCTCCAGACTTTGCACTTCTTCGGTGAAATAAATGTCCTCGATCAAAGCATGAAATTCCGCATCGGGCACTTCTCGCAGACAATAAGAACGCACGAAGATCTGATATAAACTATCCATAAAATCTCCCAAAGAACTGTAATCTTGTATATATTAACACAAATTCATGTCGAATGCAACTGTTTTTGATATGATACGGGATTTTGCTTTTGCAAATCTTAAAAAGGCATTGACAAAAGTAAGGATTATATCTATAATTTTGCCTGTAAATAAATAACCGTATAAAGAAGTGATATTATTTGTTGGTAAAATTCAAAAAGTTGGATAAAAACGCCGTTATGCCGACCTACGGCACCCCGTATTCGGCAGGTGCGGATCTGTATGCCTGCATGGAAAACACGGTCACGATCGAACCCGGTCAGACGGTGCTCATGCACACAGGAATTGCCATGGAACTGCCGGAAGGGTATGTCGGTCTTAATTTTGCAAGAAGCGGACTTGCCACCAAAAGGGGGCTTGCACCGGCAAACAAAGTGGGCGTGATCGACTCGGATTACAGAGGAGAAATCATGGTGGCACTGCACAACCACGGCTGCGAAAATCAAACCGTGGAACCCGGAGAGCGCATTTCGCAATTGCTCATCATGCCCGTGGTACAGGCGGAGTTTGAAGAAACGGATGAACTGTCCGACACCGTTCGCGGTGACGGCGGCTTCGGCTCAACAGGAAGAAAATAATGAGAACATTACAGAAAAACAATGCTGTCAGCGGCACAAAAATGCTGGGTTTTCTGTGCCCTCTGATTTATTTCGGCAGTTACATTACAAGAAAAAACTACGCCATTGTCATTGCGGAGATCATCGCGGCGGAGGGCATCGGTGAAGCAGATGCGGCACTTGCCGACACGCTGGCTCTCATTTCCTACGGCATCGGTCAGGTCGTCAGCGGCTTTCTCGGGGATCGCTTCAAACCGAAAACGCTTATCACCTGCGGTCTGACCGCAACCACGATCATCAATTTCCTTATGGTCATCATCAGCAATCCTTTTGCGCGTGCCGTGCTGTGGTGCATTAACGGATTTGCACAATCCATGCTGTGGCCGCCCTTGGTGCGTATCATGGCCGCCTCCATGAACGAAGACGAATACAGCAAGACCTGTGTCAACGTCAACGTGGCGGGCATCGGCGGCACTGTGTTCGTTTACCTGACCGCTTCCCTGATCTGGATCCCCTATTTCTCATGGAAATACGTTTTCGTGGTATCTGCCGTGCTGTGTGCGGTCATCGACGTGCTGTGGTTGTTGCTTGCAAACAAAGCACCGCAACCGGGACCGACCAAACGCACAAAACAGGAGATCGCTCCCGAAAACAAATTGAGCAAACGCAAACTGTTGGCATCGGGCATTCTGCTCATTGCGGTCGCCATTGTCATGCAGGGTGCTTTGCGTGACGGTGTTTCCACGTGGGTGCCGTCGTTTATGATGGATACATTCGGCGTGGATTCCCACAATGCCATTCTTAAATCCGTGCTCATTCCCATTGTCGGTATGGTATTTCTGAAGATCGCACAGTTTGTGCAAAAGAAGTTCGTTTCGGATGAGATTCTTGCGGCAACGGTCATTTTTGCGGCAGGACTTGCGTTTAGCATCATGCTGTTTTTCACCTATGACAAGAATGAATATATTTCCCTCGCATTGGCGGCGATCATCACGGGCTGTATGCACGGTGTCAACCTGTTCCTCGTGTGTGTCGTACCTGCAAAATTTGAAAAATACGGCATCGTTTCCACCATGTCGGGCATCATCAATTCCCTGACCTACGTCGGAAGTGCGCTGGCAACGGAAGGTTTTGCACTGACCAAACAGTATGCGGGATGGACGGTTACCATCGGCAGTTGGCTCATCATTGCCGCTGTGGGCATCGCCTGCTGTCTGCTTGCCTACAAACCTTGGAAAAAATTCAAAGAAACATAAATTAAAAGGTTCTTCACGGAAAGTTGGGGGATGCTGCAATTAAATTATGATTTAGCGGCATTGCACAGGCCGACCGCCTTCACCCCTTGTCGCCCCTGAAAGGGGAGATGTCTGCGGTAGCAGACAGAGGGGTTTAGACTGCAATATCAGACTTTAATGACCGACTTTGTGCAAACTTGGTGAACCCCTCTGCCCTGCGGGCATGGTGGATTGTCAAGCAAGTGCAACACTTTTATCAAAGAAAATTTCGGCAGGGGTTTTCCAACCGAGATACTTTCGAGGTCTGTTGTTAAGAAGATCAACAACAAAG
>JAFQKN010000187.1 GCA_017396895.1 Clostridia bacterium | reverse complement strand
TTCACTCAGTTTGAAAACGACGGAAACGGCAATTACACCCGTCTTGCCCATCCCAATATCGACACGGGCATGGGCCTTGAAAGATTGGCCTGCGTGATGCAGGATGTTGACAATATTTTTGAAGTGGACACCATCCGCAAGATCATGGAACACGTAATGCAGATCTCGGGTGTCACCTATCACACCGATCCGAAAAAAGATATGTCCCTGCGCGTAGTGACCGACCACATCCGTTCCACCACCATGATGATCAGCGACGGGGTGCTGCCCTCCAACGAAGGCAGAGGCTATGTGCTTCGCAGACTTCTTCGCAGAGCCGCAAGACACGGCAGACTGTTGGGTATTGACCGTCCGTTCCTGACGGAAGTGTGCGAAACCGTCATTACCGAAAACGAGGGCGCATATCCCGTTCTTCGCGAAAAACACGATTACATCATCAAGATCATTGCGACCGAAGAAGAAAGTTTCTCCAGAACCATTGATTCGGGCATGAAGATGCTTGAAGACATGATCGCAAACGGTGACGGTAAAACCCTTTCGGGCGAAGATGCATTCCGTCTTTCCGACACCTACGGCTTCCCCATTGACCTGACAAAAGAGATCCTTGCCGAAAAAGACATCACCGTTGACGAAGAAGCGTTCCGCGCATTGGTCAAGAAACAGCGTGAGACTGCACGTGCGGCAAGAAAAGACGCAGGTGCAGACGCATGGAAGAATGCAGGCGTTGCACTCAATGACATCCCCGCAACCGTTTTCACCGGTTACACCGCCACCGAAGACGAAGGCAAGATTCTTGCCGTACTTGCAAACGGTGAAAGAGCCGAAACAGCGGAAGCCGACAGCGAAGCCGTGCTTGTTTTAGACAAGACAGCATTCTACGCCGAAAGCGGCGGACAGGTCGGTGACACGGGTATCATTACGGGAGACGGTTTCGTTTTCAACGTCACCAACACCACCAAAACCCCCACGGGTATTTTCCTGCATACAGGTTTTGTACAGGAAGGCACGGTGAGTGCCGAGGCATCTGTCAAAACTTCGGTGGATGCCGATAAACGTGCCGCAACCGAACGCAACCACACTTCTGCGCATCTTTTGCAGTATGCACTTCGCACCGTGCTCGGCACACACGTTGAACAGGCAGGCTCTTATGTATCCCCCGAAGAAGTGCGTTTTGACTTCACCCATTTCTCGGCACTGACGGCTGAAGAAATTGCAAAGGTCGAACACATCGTCAACGCACAGATCCTTTCCGCAAAAGCCGTTCTGACGGATGAAATGAGCATTGAAGAAGCCAAGAAGATCGGTGCCATGGCTCTGTTCGGAGAAAAATACGGCGACACCGTACGTGTTGTCAGAGCCGGTGATTCCACCGAACTTTGCGGCGGTACACACGCAAAGAATACGGGCAACATCGGTCTGTTCAAGATCGTCAGTGAATCCTCCGTCGCTTCGGGCGTTCGCAGAATCACGGGTGTTACGGGCTTCAACGCCTACAATTATCTCAACCGCACCCTTGAGACCGTTCACGCCGCAGCTGCCGCACTCAAACTCGGCAATGCAAATGATCTCGTCAACAAGGTGACCGCACTTGCGGCTGACCTTAAAAATAAAGAACGCGAGATCGAAAAACTGAAAGCCGAAATTGCACAGGCCAAAGCCGCTGATATTTTCAGCGTTGCAGGTGAAGTGAACGGCATTCAGATCGTGACCGCAAATCTCGGTGAATCCGATGTCAGTGCAATTCGCACCATGCTCGACAATGCCAAAAACGATGACAGCGTTGTGGTTTTAGCCGGTATCAACAGTGAAAAAGGCTCCGTTTCCTTTGCTTGCGCGGCAGGTAAAAATGCCGTTGTAAAGGGCGCACACGCAGGCAACATCGTGCGTGCCGTTGCACAGATCGCAGGCGGAGCAGGCGGCGGCAAGCCCGACAGCGCAATGGCCGGCGGCAAAGACATCACAAAAACCGACGAAGCCCTTTCTGCAGTACTCGGCATTGCACAGGGCATGATAAAATAAAAAGGAGACAACCATGGACAATTGTATTTTCTGCAAAATAGCCGCCGGTGAGATCCCCTCCAGAAAGGCTTATGAGGACGACCGCGTTCTTGCCTTTTACGATCTTGAACCGCAGGCTCCCACACATATCCTCGTCATCCCCAAACAGCACATCGCTTGGGCCAATGACATCACCCCCGAAAACAGTGCGGACATTGCGCATATTTTTGAAGTCATCCCACAGATCGCAAAAGATCTCGGATTTACCGATTACCGCATCATCAACAACTGCGGCGACCAGGCGGGACAGAGCGTCAAGCATCTGCATTTCCACGTGCTTTCGGGCAGAGATTTCACCTGGCCGCCCGGTTAATCAATGAAGCGTCCGTTTTTCACAATCGGACTTTCCATGCTGTGTACAATGTTTCTGCTGTTTCAGTTCGGAGCATTGTACACATTGGTTTTTGTTGCCGTTTTGCTGCTTGCGGCCGCCGTTGTTGCCGTTTGCAGAAAACAAAAATCAAAATTGCTGTTTTTGATCGGTCTTGCGGCGATATGTGCCGTACTTTGTTTTTCTTACACCATGAACAACAAGTTTACACCTGCCTTGACTTACTGCGGTGAAAACATACACATCCGCGGTACATTGGCTGAATATCCGATCTCGGAAGGTGAACACAGTTATATTTACAGTTTAAAGAACTGCGAGATTGCGGGCCAAAAGACCGATATTGACATAGAACTGTTCGACAGATACTTATACAACTGCCGTCCCGGTGATACGTTGCAATTCACCGCTTTGCAACTGCAAGCAAAAGAAAGCGAACCAAAACTAAAAACATTCTTCCTTTTGGCAGACGGAGCATGGTTGTATGCATACACCGATTCGGTAACGATCGAATACAGTACGCACAGCCGTTGGCAATACGCGGCAAAAGATCTGCAACACGCTTGCCTGCAAATTCTTGAGGACAGATTGCCGCAACCCGAATCCTTTGTGCTTTCCGCACTGATCTTCGGGCGACGAGACAGGATGGATGTACAAACAGAAGCCGATTTTCAGTTATGCGGGCTTGCCCATCTGTTTGCCGTTTCAGGACTTCACGTTACGTTTTGGACAAGTCTTGTCTTTTCATTTTTCGGCAAACGCAGACGGCACAAGTTGCCCACTGTGGCGGCAATCGGTTTTATCGTATTTTTCATGGCACTGACCGGATTTTCCGTATCCGTCTGCCGATCGGGCTTTATGATGATCGTATTGCTCATCGGCAATCTGTTTCGTTACGAAGCGGATGCACTCAATTCTTTGGGACTTGCCGTAAGCATTTTGTTGCTTATAAACCCTTTTTCGGCGGCCAGCGCATCCCTGTTGCTTTCCGCAAGTGCAACGGCTGTCATCGTATTGACCGCACAACCTATACAACTGTATCTGACAGAGTCCTTGCTGCGAAACATACAAAACGGTTTTATTATAAACAAACTGCAAGCCGCACTCGGCATTCTGTTCACAAGTGCAGTGACACTCGTTGGACTCTTGCCGCTGAACGCATATTTTTTCGGTTATTTTTCTTTGCTTGCACCGATTTCCAATCTGCTTTGCGTTCCCGCCGCGCAATTTGCCATGATCTTCGGCACTGCGGCAACCGTTTGCAATCCGATCCCGTATTTTTCGGACGGCCTGTTTGCCGTCAGTGAGCAATTATTGCATTACGTACTGTTTGTCAGCCGCAAGATCGCTTCCGTTCCCTTTGCAATTTATATTACGCATATGCCGAGCGTACTGATTTGGACAGCACTCACCGCCGCTGTGCTTCTTTGTGTTTACATTTTACACAAACGCAACAGAAAAAAGATATTCACGGCGGCATTGGGCTGTTTCTGCGCACTGTTTGTCGGTCTGAACATAAGCAGTTTTGCAAACGCGGATCGCATTACACTGAATATTTACAATACGGGCAATGATATTTGCATCAGCCTGTACGATGCGCACGGTCATTGTGCCGTGATCGGTTGCAGTAAAAACGATTACGTACTCGAAAGCGTATACAAAGATCTGCATTATGCAGGCATCTTACAGCCGGATCTGCTGTTACTGCCGCGCGTATTCACCGACACGCAAACCGATATGCAAAAAGCAACGGATCTGTGGCAACCGCAGACGGTTTTATCCGCAGTTGATTTTAAGACCGATCATATTGCCGTTACACAGGCAAGTGAAAGCACGGTCACATTGTGTGATAATATCACCGTACACTACAGAAGCGATGAGACCGTTTCTGCAATTAAGATCACCGCCGCTGAAAAACAAATACTTGTCTGTTGCACACCGGCTTCCGATTTTTCGGTTTGCGATAAGCGTTTTTCAGACGGTGACATTTTGATCTGCAGGCAAGCCGTTCCCGCAACGCTTTCTACAGAACCATTTCAGCAGATCGTATTATCCTGTGACAAGAACGAGGAGTTATATCATTTTACAGATCCGATTCTTGCAGAAAAAACGATCTGCACTGCCGATGAAGGCAAGATCACACTGACGATAGGATGACAGCCGATGGCCATACTCAATGAAGACGGGTTTCGTAAAAAACTCAAAACAGATGCACCGCACGGTTTATTCTGCATCTACGGAGAAGACACCTACTTAAAAGATTTTTACTTAAAAAAACTGACGGATGCGGCAGTGGATCCGTCTCTTGCCGCATTCAATCTGCGTGTATTTACTCGTGACGAACGCGATCTTACCGATATATACGAAGCAATCGAAGCGTTGCCGATGATGAGCGAATATCAATGCGTTCTGCTTCGGGATTATCCTCTGCCTGATCTGAACAAAGACGATTTTGAAGATCTGCAAAAGGAAATTGCAAATCTTCCCGAAACGACGCTTCTTGTTTTCTTTTTCAGCGATCCCGAGTTGGATTATAATCCGAAAAAGCCCGACAAGTGGACAAAATACTTTGACTGTTTCAATAAATTCGGCACCTTGGTCAATCTTTCACACCGTTCGGATGCCGCCATTGTCAAGACGCTGGTCAACGGTGCCAAAGACCGCGGTACAAGTATTGATGCCGCCACCGCACAGTATCTTGTTGACCGCGCAGGATCTGACTTACAGACGTTACTCAACGAATTTAACAAAGTCTGTTCCTATGCCGACGGTGCGCCTGTGACCGCACAGATGATCGACGAGTGCGTACAGCAATCCGTGGAAGCATCGGTTTTTGACATCTGTCATGCGCTGCTTTCGGACAATGCAGACAAAGCATTTGAAATTCTGCATGAACTTCTGCGCAGAAAAACCGATCCCCAGACACTGGTCGGCGGTATGGCATTCAACTGGATCGATCTCTACCGCTCAAAAACGGCTCTGCTTGAAGACCGCAGGCTGACCGATTACGCGGAAAATTTCAATTACCGCAAAAAGCCGTCCTCCGCATTGCAAAAATTGATGCAGGATGCAAGAAAATGCACACGCAAACAGATCACCGCCGCTTTGGATATTTTAGCGGATGCGGATGCACAACTGAAAAGCCGTTCTGTCAACGGTGCATTGCTGTTGGAAGAAACACTTGTAAGAATCGCGGGAGTTTGCAAAAAAGATGCTTAAAACAGACTATGCCGTTATTGTAGAAGGTAAATACGATAAAATAAAACTTGCTTCCCTGTTGGATGCACTCATTGTTTCCACCGACGGGTTCGGGGTGTTTTCGGACAAAGAGTTGCAAAGTTTTCTGCGCAAACTCGCGCAGACAAAGGGCATCATCGTCATTACGGACAGCGATGCGGCAGGATTCCGCATTCGGTCATTTTTACACAGCATTGCCGCAAACGGAAAAGTGATCGACGCTTATATTCCCGACATTGAAGGAAAAGAATCACGCAAGGAAAAACCCTCCAAAGAGGGAAAACTCGGTGTGGAAGGAATCCCTGCGAATTTGATCCTGCAAGCCATTGAAAGAGCTGGCATCGGCACTCATATACAAGAAAGAGAACGCCGCACCGTTACCAATGCCGACCTGTATGAACTGGGATTCACCGGCACGCCCAATGCCGCCGAACGTCGCAGACAATTATTGGCAGCGGCCGGTCTGCCCAAAAGACTGTGCGGTCAGAACCTGCTGAAAACACTCAATGCCTTTATGAGTTACGAGGATTTTCTGACATTGGCGGAAACAATCGACCATTGACAAATTTGCAATTTTTCAATACAATATATACAACAAAACGCAAAGGAACGACACCATGCATTTTTCAAAAACGACACGTATTTTTATAAGCGTTTGTTTGGTCCTGCTTTCGGCAGGACTGTGTTTGGGTGCGTTTTCCATGGCAAAAGACAACGAAGGCATATCCCCGACCGTTGCGGCGGTTCCGTATGAAAGCAAGTACGTTGACCGTATTCATCTGCAGTTGGATGCAACACAATTCGTATTCATGCGGGAAGACAGCGGTTTGTATACATTCACATTTACGTTCACCGCAGAAAAGGAACAGGCAGATTTTTATGCCGTGCTGGACGGAATGGAACTCGTCGGCATTCCTTACACCGAAATGCGCATGAAAGCCGCCCCCGCAAACGGCGACACCGTTGCCCTGCCGGGTGCAAAATTACCCGCAGTTTCCGAAGAAAAAACAGCCCCCCTGCAGTGGACGGCAGAAGTCACATTCCGCGCTGATACACCCGTTACCTACCGTCCGACCTTGCGCATTGCGTATACCAGCGGTACAAAAACCGAACTTGCCGACAGCCATCTGACCGAAATTGAACTGTTGGTCAAAGTCTGCGATCTGGATCCGCTTCCGCAGGCCATGGAAGACGCCCGTGCGTATTTCACACTCGGCATCTATACGGAAGAATCATTGGCGGAATTGCGTGACAAACTTGATGAGATCGAAATCGCACTGCGGCAACCCGAAAACCTGACCGATACGCAGATCTCAGTGTGGTTGCAGGAGATCGCTTACTGCATAAGCGCATTGCAACCTATCTGAAAATAATAGAATATCTCCCCTTTTGCTCACATATTTATGTATTGTCTGCCGTTTCCAACACGAATCGGTAAACAAAAACGGTATGTCCGGCAAGGGGGTTTTATTTTGAAAACTGTTGTCGAAGAAAGAGCCGTGGAACTCGGTGAATATATCGTCGAACACAAGGCAACCGTCCGTGCGGCGGCAAAGGAATTCGGAATCAGCAAATCTACCGTCCACATGGATGTGTCTGACAGATTGAAAAACGTAGATCCTGCACTGTATATACAGGTGCGCAGTGTGTTGGATATTAACAAGGCACAAAGACATATTCGCGGCGGTCTTGCGACCAGAGAAAAATACAGAACGGCAAAACGCTGACATATCGGAACGGCTCGGAGATTCCTTGCCGTTTTTTCATTGACAGATTTTCAAAAACAAGTTATAATAGAACAAACCAAGCAAGGAGATCATGAAAAGTGTTTGATAAATTGAAACAAAAACGGGCAAAGAAAAAACAGGCAAAAAACAAAAAAACGGAACGCTTTTTATCCCTGACCGCAAACGGCGTGGAAGCACCGATCATCAATTTTGAAATCATGAAAGATGACAGCGGAGAGCCGGTTCTTCGTATCATCACAAAAGGTGAAGTGGTGCAACTGCACTATCAGACCATTGATTTTGAATTAAAAACAGACAAAAAGATGCTGCGTGTCAAGTCCTCTTTCAAAGGTGCCGCGAACTTAAAAAACGATTACAAAGAGTATCGCTTCACAGTGGAAGATTATCAACAATTTTTTATATGACAAAAAAAAGAGAAACCGCATTTGCAAATGTGATTTCTCTCTTCTTTTTTTGTTAGGGTGACAGGTATAATCCGAACCCGTTTTTTACAGGTAGATTTCCGCCGATACTTCGTTAAAATACTCGAAAATCCACAAAGGATTTTCTGCGTTTTGTGCCTTGTCTCGCCAAAAATCCACACTGTAAAAAATCTTCGACCTGAAAACGAGTTATTTTTATTGGATTTTTGGGGTTG
>JAFQKN010000186.1 GCA_017396895.1 Clostridia bacterium | reverse complement strand
TGGAGGCCGCCCGGTTTTTCTGACCTCAGTCGGGCTACGCCCTCCTTCCGTCAGAAAAACCAATCCATAAGACCAAACTCTTTCTCTTTTTTTGGTCTCACATCATTGACAAACGTACATCGGTGCACATAAAAATGAAAAAAGCACTTGTTTAGAGTAACAAGTGCCGCTGAATTCAGTCTTTAACAGTTTCAAATGTAAATACAGTCTCCGATTTTACTTCTTCACCCGCTTCTGCAAAACAAGCGGGAAACTGCGTTTTGTTGGGACTATCCGGATAATACTGCGTTTCCAGACAAAAACCGCTGCGTTTTTGCATCGGCAGACCGCCTTTTCCGATTTCACCTTCCAAGAAATTGCCTGCATAGAACTGCACACCCGGTAAAGTAGTATAAGCATACAGTGCAATGCCGCTTTCTGCAGAAAAAGCATACGCGCACTTGCGAAGCGTGCCGTCTGCATCGTCAATCACAAAATTGTGATCGAAACCTCCGGTTAACTGCAACTGTTCTTCATCCTTATCAATATCGACACCGATCGTTTTTTCGGCACGGAAATCAAAAGCAGTTCCCTCAACAGAACGAATCGCGCCCGTCGGAATGCTGAAGGCATCAACAGGCGTAAAAGCGGAACACTCTAATTTCAAAACATGATTCAGAACGGTATCGCTTTCATATCCGTTCAAATTAAAATACGCGTGATTTGTAAGGCTGATCGGCGTTTTCTTGTCGCTGACAGCCTTATAAGTGATATGAAGATCATTATTCTGTCCCAGTCTGTAAACAACACTGACAGTCACATTGCCGGGAAAACCGTTATTTCCGTCAGGGCTGACATAAGTGAATTCAACCGCGTCCGAATCAGCAATGATACTGTTCCAAACCGCGAAACTGAACTCTCCGCCCGCATGCAGACAAGTGACATCCTTTTCATTCTTAATCACTTCATACGTAACGCCATCCATCTCAAACTTTCCGTTGCCGATTCTGTTGGCAAAAGGACCGACAACAGCACCTTGGTAAGAAGATCTTTCAAGATAACCCGTCACATCGTCAAAACCGAGCAAAATATCTTTTTCGTTTCCGTTTTTATCCGGAACAATAATACTGCGCAACGTAGCACCGAGCGTCAGCACGGATACTTTCATGCCGTTATTATTCTCAAGAGTAAATTCATAAACTTCTTTGCCGTCCGGCATTACACCGAATAAATTTTTGGACACAGTCATAATCTTGTTCCTTTCTTTAAGCATAGCAAAAGTTGATTTTATTATAATTATAACAAATCCAAATGTCAAGATATCAATCAACAATGCGCACTTAACGGCATTTACCGTATTGACGAAATGAAATGATTATTGTATAATAATATAACTTATAAATTTAGGAGAAAAATTATGAGTTTTATAGAACTGAATTCCGTTTATAAAAAATATCAAACCGGCGAGGTGGTTATTACTGCTCTCGATGGCGTAACATTCTCTGTTGAACAGGGAGAACTCTGCATCGTTGTCGGCCCCAGCGGTGCAGGTAAAACAACCGTTTTGAACATTCTCGGAGGTATCGATGATTGCGATGACGGAAAAGTGCGTGTCGGCGGCGAACTCATCAATAACTACAACAGCAAGAATCTTGCTATGTACAGACGCCATGACGTGGGTTTCGTTTTTCAGTTCTACAATCTTGTGCCAAATCTCACTGCTCTTGAAAATGTTGAACTTGCATCACAGATCAGCAACAAAGCATTGAATCCGACGCGTGTTCTTGAACGCGTCGGACTGGGAGATCGCCTGCACAATTTCCCCGCACAGCTTTCCGGCGGTGAACAACAGCGTGTCTCCATCGCAAGAGCACTTGCTAAAAACCCGAAGCTTTTGCTGTGCGACGAACCGACCGGTGCTCTTGACTATGCAACCGGCAAGCAAATACTTACTTTATTACAAGAAACAAGTAAAGAAACAGGAATGACCGTCGTCATCATCACCCATAACCAAGCACTGACTCCGATGGCAAACCGCGTTATTTCCATGCGCAACGGTCGAGTACAAAGAATTACTGTCAATGACAATCCTCTGCCTGTTGAGCAGATCGAATGGTAAAGAAATGAAAAGAATTCTGATTTGGAGGTGAACTGCACTTGACCAGAACATATCTAAAAAGCATATTACGCTCGGTTCAAAGCAGTTTCAGCCGTTTTGTATCCATTGTTTTAATCATTGCCCTCGGTATTGCTTTTTTTGTCGGAATCAAAGCGACTGCCCCGGATATGAGAAATACCGCGCAGGACTACTTTATTGATTGCAATTTGATGGATATTCGCGTGCAATCATCCGTAGGTCTTACCGACGATGACATTCAAGCCATTATGAATATCGACAACGCTATTGAGGCAGTTCTCGGTCAAAAATTCAAAGATGCCTTGGTGTTGGTCAACGGCGAGATCGAAAAAGACATTGACGGCACGCAGATCAGCACCAGAGTATATGGTCTGAACACCGGTTTATTGGCAAACTATCTCAATTACGGCGTTGACGAGGCTGTCTATATGAATCGCCCCCGCTTGATCGCAGGCGAATACCCTGACAATGAAAACGAGTGTCTTGTAGATGCAAGTGCACTCTCCACACCCGACAGTTATCAGATCGGCAACACCATCACACTGGTGGGAGACAACGAAGATCTGCGAGCTTCGCTTACACAGAATGAGTTTACGATCGTAGGCATTATTCAATCACCTTATTATGTATCATTTGAGCGTGGCAACACCTTGATCGGCAGTGGTAAGGTCGGTACATTCATCATTGTGCCTGATACTGTATTTGTACAAGATTACTACACAGAACTGTATGTAAAGATCGCAGGATCTGATTCTTATGATCCTTTTTCAAATGAATACAGAAATTACATCTCACCGTATATCGGCATGATTAAGGCTGTTGCACCTGCAAGATTGGAAGCAAGAGTTGAATATCTGCAAAATACATTGCCTTCTAAAATTGCAGATGCAGAAGCGTTGTTGAATGATGCTTCCGCTTCTGCAGGCTCACAGGTGGAAGAACTCAAAAGCACAATCAAATCATTGCAGGAAAGTAAAACACTGCTTGCAAAACAATTGGCGCAGGCGCAGGAAACATACAATGTGACACTTGCTGATGCAGAAGAAGAATTGGCTCTGAACCGTATTGACTACGACAACAATATGACAGAGTACAACAAGCTTCTTGCTGAGTACCAAACCAGCAGTGCCGCCTTGGCAGAACAGGAAGCGGAATACACAAAGGCCTATGCCGCTTTTACGACAAAATATCAAGAATACCAGAAAAATGCACAAACACTTGCCGATGCAAAAACTAAAGTTGCATCCACCGAACGCTTAATTGCAGAAGCAGAAGGCATCATGCAGATGCTTGAAAACAGGCAGAACGATCAAGTTACTTCCGATGAAATGGCAAGTATCCGTGATTTTCTGCAGGCGACCAATCCGGATCTTTATGAATCCATAATTGGTAGCACAACAGGCGGACTGGCTTCAGAAATGGTCACTTATATCCAGCCTGTATTAAAAGGGTACCAGCAGGATTTGATCGTTCAAAAGGCACAAATCAGCGAATTAGATCAAAAATTAAAGCAAGCGGAACCTGAAATCGAATCAACCAAAATAACCCTTGAAACCACGCGCAGACAGCTCGACGATGCAACCGTTCAAAAGAACGCGAGTTACAATACCCTTTTGGATTATTCCACCAAGTTGTCTTCAGCCGGTGCAGATATTACGAGCACGGACTTCCAATTATCACTGCAAAAGATCCAAACGCAGATGATGATTACGGAACTTACAAACCAGTTAAACACAATTGACACGAATCTAACCACTGCGCAAGCCGCTCTGCAATCAGCCAACAACCAGATTTCCGGCATTTTGCAGGAGGCAACGGGTTCGTACCAACAACAAATCGACAACGCAAAAAACCTGCTTGCAAGCCTCGACAATGTCTACTGGAACATCTATGACCGATATGATACTCCGGGTTATTCAAGTTTCAGTTCCACAACACAAAACCTCGAAGTACTTGCAAACATCTTCCCCATCTTCTTCTTTGTTGTTGCCGCACTCGTTTGTCTGACAACCATGACAAGAATGATCGATGAGGACAGAACCACGCTCGGAACGCTGAAAGCACTCGGTTATGATAATCGGGTAATTGCCTCAAAATACATCATTTATTCCCTTTCGGCCTGCTTGATCGGTTGTTCGATCGGCATAGCCATGGGTATGTATGTATTCCCGTTTGCAATATTTAAGGCATACAGCATCATGTTCACAATTCCCGATCTGCAATATGTACTACCTGTCGGCAGTGTAGTAATCGGCATCGTGATCGCACTTACTTGTACATTGGTTGCTACATTGGTTGCATTGCGCAAGGATCTTTCCGAGGTCCCCGCTATGCTTATGCGAGCAAAGGCTCCAAAAGCAGGCAAGAGGATTCTGCTTGAAAACATCAATTTCATTTGGAGAAAACTTCGATTCAGCAGTAAAGTAACTGCGCGTAATTTGTTTAGAAATAAACAACGACTGTTTATGACGATCATCGGCATTGCCGGTTGTTCAGCCTTGATGCTTTCCAGCCTCGGAATGTATAACTCCGTTTCAGCCATCCGTTCAAGACAATACGGTGAAAACTCCATTTCACACTATGATTTTCAGATTATGTTTGAAGATCCGCAGGACGGAACATCCGGAGAATATAAGACTGTCGCAAACTCCAACTCGGTCAGTTCTACTTTGCTGATTTCCATGAAATCGGTGACGGGTTACTCCTTGCGATCGGATGCTCAGATGGATGTTTACTTGATGTCCCCCTCCGATCCTTCCCTGTTGGCTGACTACATCACTCTGCAAAACAGACAAAACGGTAAAATGTATACGCCATCCATTGCAGGTGCACTGATTACTGAGAAGTTTGCACGAGATACAAACACAAAAGTCGGCGACACTGTTTTTATTCAGACATCCGATTCCAAAACATACGAGATCTTTGTTGCGGGTATTGTAGAGAATTATACTTTCCATTATATTTATATTTCTCCCGATTACTATGCCGAAATATTCGGCGAATGGCCTGCATACAACTACTGTCTGGGTAATTTAACGGACGTTGTCCGTGCATCGGATGCTAGTACGCTTGCATCACTCAAAGGACAAATGGCTACAAAGTTAATGGCTGTCGGCGGCATACAGGCTGTCAGTTTCAATTCGGATGTCAACGAATCATTGTCCGAAATCACGGACGCTTTGATCGCTGTCGTTGCAGTTTTCTTTATATCTGCTTTGATTCTTGCATTCGTAGTGCTTTACAATCTTACAAACATCAATATTCTCGAGAGAACCAGAGAATTGGCAACATTAAAGGTATTGGGATTCCTCGACAACGAAGTCAACAGTTACGTGTTAAGGGAAAACCTGATCCTGACCATGTTCGGCACGGCTTTCGGTATGCTGTTGGGCATTCTGTTGCATTATCTGCTTATTACTTACGCGGAAATCGATACGGTAATGTTCGGCAGAGATATAGAATGGTATTCTTATCTTCTTTCCGTAGTTTTGACCTTTGTGTTTGCCGCAATCGTCAACGCACTCATCAACAAAAAACTCAAGAAGATCGACATGGTTACTTCCTTGAAATCCGTTGAATAAGCAACATACAATAACTCCCGTACGCATTCGACTTGCGTACGGGAGTTTATCTTATGTATTAAGATTTCAGATTTCGCAAAGTTTTACGGGACGGTTTTCCAAAGCCGATTTCTTTGCTGCAAGAGCGATCTTTACGGACTGCAGACCTGCATCGATACCGCAAGGAACATCCTTATCGTTCACAATAGCATCCACAAAATCGAGCATTTCCGTAGTGTAAGACTGCATATATCTTTCAAGGAAGAAATACAGCGGTTTTTCACCGGTCACACCGTTCTCGTCGGAAATAACGGCACTGGAAAGCGTGTCGTTTGCACTTGCAACAGAGCCTTTATTGCCGAACACTTCTGCTCTTTGGTCATAACCGTATGCGGCACGACGGGAGTTATCGATCACACAAAGTGCACCGTTCGCCATTTTCAGTGTGATAATAGCAGTGTCGAAGTCACCCTGTTCACCGATTGCAGGATCGACCAGCACCGTTGCGGCAACATACACTTCTTCAACGTCACTGCCTGCAAGGAAACAAGCCATATCAAAATCGTGGATCGCCATATCCATAAAGATGCCACCGGATACTTTGATATAAGCAGGATTGGGCGGTGCAGGATCGCGGGATGTGATCTTGATGATATGAGGATCGCCGATTCTGCCGGCATTGACAGCCGCACGGACTGCTGCGAAGTTGTGGTCAAAACGACGGTTGAAACCAACCTGATACTTGAGATTTTTTCCTTCAAGAGCAGTTTTGACTGCTTCAATCTTTTCAATTGACTGGTCAATGGGTTTTTCACAGAAGATATGCTTGCCTGCTTCGATTGCCTCCATGGAAATGGATGCGTGGGTGTCAGTTGAAGAACAGATGAGAACTGCGTCAATTTCGGGATCTGCAAGGATCTGCTTGTAATCCGTGTAGATCTCCGTTACACCCATGCTTTCAATAAATGCTTTGGTTTCATCGTTAAGATAAGGTTCTGCAACAGACTTGACGCGAGCATTTTTGACGTGATAAGTAATGGATTCAAGATGTACCTTACCAATACGGCCCGCACCGATAATACCGATGTTGATCATAGATTAACTCCTTTGTATTTTATATTGTACCGTCCCAAGTAGAAACGGTTTCTTTTTTCATTTCTTCTTCATCGAACCAACGAGTGGTTACGCACTTGGATTCCGTGTAAAAACGGACGGCATCTTTGCCCAGACAATGGAGATCACCAAAGAATGACTGTTTATGACCGGAGAACGGGAAGAATCCGACCGGCACGGGAATGCCGACATTGACGCCGACCATACCTCCGTCCGTACGGTTGGTAAATTCTCTTGCATAATAGCCGTTCTGTGTAAAGATAACAGAACCGTTTGCGAACGGATTGGCATTCATTACAGCCAGACCTTCTTCAAAATCTTTAACGCGCTTGATGCACAGAACAGGTCCGAAGATCTCACAGTTACCGACCTGAGAATCAGCAGGAACATGATCCAGAACCGTCGGGCCGAGATAGAAACCGTTCTTCAATTCATCTGCAACCGTATACTCTCTGCCGTCCAATACGACTTGCGCCCCTTCTTCGATACCTTTTTCGATCCAAGAGATCACTCTTTGCTTATGAGAGGCAGAAATTACGGGACCGAGACCTGTTGTTTTGTCGTAAGCGGCACCGATCTTGAGATTCTTTGCAAGTCGAACAACTTCCGCAACCAACTGATCGGCAATGCTTTCTTGTGCCACAACAACCGGCAGTGCCATGCAACGCTCGCCTGCGCAACCGAATGCGGAGTTGATAATGGCAGCAGCCGTTCTTGTAATGGGAGCATCTTCAAGAACGAGAGCGTGATTCTTGGCTTCACACAGACACTGCACACGTTTACCTGAAGCGGCTGCACGAGCATAAATATGTTTTCCGGTCGTTGTAGAACCAACAAACGAGATACCGGCGATATCGGGATTGTCGAGAATAACTTCATCCACTTCATTTCTTGAACAGGTAATCATATTGATAACGCCGTCGGGAACGCCCGCTTCTTTATAAAGTTCGGCAATTCGCAAAGCGGTACGAGGAGTCTGTGAGTTGAGTTTGAGAACCATGCAGTTTCCGGCGGCTATACAGTTTGGAGCCATCCAACCCATCGGGATCATAGCAGGAAAATTAAACGGAATGATACCTGCAAAAACACCGAGAGGCTCACGATACAGAACCGTGTCATAACCATCGGATGTACCCATGATGGAATCGCCCATCATTTGTGTGGGTATTTGAATTGCATTTTCCGTTCCTTCTTTTGCTTTCAGAACATCACCTTCGGCTTCTTTCCATGCCTTGCCGTTTTCCTCGGCAACAAGGTAAGTCAGTTCGTCCATGTGTTCAATCAGCAATTCGCGAATTTTGAACAGGATCTGCGTTCTTTTGACAACGGGTGTCTTTTTCCATGCAGGAAATGCGGCTTTTGCGGCATCAATCGCACTCTGCACCTCCGCAGGTGTGCAACAGGGAGCTTTTGCAATCACTTCACCTGTACTGGGGTTATATACACCAAAGAATTTATCGGTCGAAGATTCAACAAACTGACCGTTAATAAACACTTTTAATACTTCTGCCATTATTTCTTTACCTCTCTTATAAACCGGCTATTTCTGCAATATATTTTCTTGCCTTCACGGCATATTCAAACGGGTTGGCAATTGCGGGATCCTGTTCTGCTTCAACCAGTACATATCCTTCATAGTCATTTTCGGCAAGCACATTAAAAATCGGCTCAAAATCGATTGCACCGTCACCGGGCACCGTAAATGTACCCATTCTGACGCCTTGCAGGAAACTGAGGTGTTCTTCTTTTACTTTTGCAATCACTTCGGGACGGATGTCTTTCAGATGTACGTGTTTGATGCGCTTTGCATATTTTTTAAGAACGGACATATAGTCTTCACCGCAATATGCAAGATGTCCCGAGTCAAACAAAAGGCTGAACAGTTCGGGATCGGTATTTTCCATCAGACGGTCAATTTCGGCTTCCGTCTGAACGACGGTACCCATATGATGATGGAAAGTAAGAGCAATTCCCATATCCTTTGCTATTTTGCCGAGTTTATTAAGGCCTGTGCAAAGTTTATCCCATTCTTCATCGTTCATAACGTATTTGTCGTCAAACACGGACAGATCGGTTCCTTGAATGGAATGTCCCTGCTCGGAAACGCCGACGACTTTTGCACCCATCGCTTTGAGAAATGTGATGTGTTCGATGAAACCTTTTTCAGTTTCTTCATAAGGTTTCGTGGTCAGGAATGTTGAGAACCATGCATTGCAGACCTGCATTCCGCGGATATCGAGATAGCGGTGCAGTTCAGCCGGATCTTTGGGATACTTATTGCCGACTTCACAACCTGTGAATCCGGCAAGAGCCATTTCGGATACGCACTGTTCAAATGTTACCTCGCTACCAAGATCGGGCATATCATCATTCGTCCAACCGATAGGAGCAATACCGAGTTTTACTTTGTTCTTATCAAGCATCAATATTTCCTCGCTTTTCTGAAATTTTCAACTTTATTTTTATACGCTTCCTGTACGCCTTCTTTTTTGGCAACAGAAGCAATACCGACATTCCACCATGCACCGTAACCGTCGGTCATGGTCTTGGGCAAAACTTTGATGTCAATCAAAGTAGAAACGGATTGTTTCTTGCTGTCCTCCAATGCAAATGCAAGTTCCTCCATCGTCTTTACAGAATATGTTTTTACTCCGTAACCTGCCGCAGACATGGCATAGTCGATCTGCATGAGATCGCCCAATAACTGTCCGTTTTCATCGCGGTATCTGAACTCGGTTGCAAGATTGCCGATCCCATTGGACATCTGCAGATTGTTAATGCAACCGAAACCGATATTATCAAACAAAAGAACATTGATCTTTTTCTTTTCCTGAATGCTTGTGACCAGTTCCGAATGCAACATCAAATAACTGCCGTCACCGCAGAAAGCATATACTTCCCTGTCCGGTTCAGCCAACTTGGAGCCGAGCGCACCTGCTATTTCATAACCCATGCAGGAATAACCGTATTCCATGTTGTATGTATCTCTGACATCGGAAGTCCACATTCTCTGCATACAGCCGGGCAAACTGCCGGCAGCCGCAACTGCAATGGCATCGGGGGCAATGTTCTGTCTGATATATGCAAGCACCTGCGTCTGGGTAAGACCTTTACCGAAAATTTCCTGCATTTCCGGTATAGTTCTTTCGTCACGCGCCTGAATAAGAGGTTCAAAATTATCATCAACACAATAAGCTGACAATCGTGCCATTTCGTCTGCCCAAACTTTCTGTGCTGTTTCAATTTCATTGCTGTAAGAAGACTTATAATTTGCTTTTTCAAGAACCGCATCCAGTTTTGCAAGTGTTGCTTTTGCATCACCGACAGCCTTTACTGCATCGAGTTTGTAAGCATCAAATCTGTCCGTGTTGATCGTCACAAATCGAACATCGGGATTTGCATACAGGGATTTGGAAGCCGTTGTAAAATCGGAAAAACGTGTGCCGATACCGATCACAACATCTGCTTC
The DNA here is from genome assembly GCA_017396895.1 of Clostridia bacterium. Lineage (GTDB taxonomy): Bacteria > Bacillota > Clostridia > Oscillospirales > Acutalibacteraceae > RUG806. The sequence goes on along the minus strand of JAFQKN010000186.1, from coordinate 43,615 downwards.
TTTTGCGATCATATTCGCCGCCGCATTACCCGTAACGCCGACGCCGCCGAGATTCAACGGATGAGAAGAAAGAACAGCACTTTTGCCTGACTGCGTTTCAGCAAACGGAATGTTATACTTTTCAGCAAATGCCTCAACAGCACTGCCTGCTTCCGAATAACGTACACCGCCGCCTGCGATGATCAAAGGCTTCTTTGCAGAGAGAATAACAGATGCAATATCTTCAATTTCTTCATCAGCGGCAGAATTTCTGACAATCGTATGTACGCGTTTAGCAAAGAAACTGTCGGGATAATCATAACTTTCCGCTTCAACATCCTGACACAGTGCTACACAAACCGCACCGCAGTTGGAGGGATCCGTAAGAACACGCATGGCATTGATCATCGCACTCATCAACTGTTCGGGACGCGTGATGCGATCCCAATAGCGGCAAACAGGTTTATATGCGTCGTTTGTTGTCACAGCAAGCGAATAGGGCTGTTCAAACTGCTGTAAAACGGGATCCGGCTGACGGATCGCAAAAGTATCTGCAGGGAACAGCAACAGCGGAATGTTGTTCACGGTAGCAGTCGCCGCCGCAGTAATCATATTGCAGGCACCGGGGCCGATGGAAGATGCACAGGCAATGATTTTCCGTCTGTTATTCTGCTTTGCAAAAGAAGCGGCAACGTGTGCCATTCCCTGCTCGTTTTTCCCCTGAAACACTTTCAGCTGACCGGGGTTTTCATCCAGTGCCTGACCGAGACCACAAACGATGCCGTGACCGAACACGGTAAAGATTCCCTCAACAAACTTGGTTTCCACACCGTCAAAACGGACGTACTGATTATCAAGGAAGCGGACAAGTGCCTGCCCCATTGTCATAATTGCCATAGGAACCAATCCTTTCTTTATTTAGAATAATCGTCTTTCAGCAACCATTCATGTTCGGCTGCGGTAAAACGGGTTGTTTTATACCAAGGATCACCGTCAATATGACGGATCATCCACACATAATACATTTCATATCCCGGAGCGGTAACCTGTTGATGATCTTCCCCATCATGGATAAAACAGGCATCCCCGTGCTCCGATTTATAAGCAGTTTCCCCGTTAAAACAAGCACCGAAGCCCTGCACGGGATTGAATTGATAATAATAAACCTCGGGTTGCGGATGATGGTGCGGCGGATAACTGGACCAGCAGCCCGGCTTATTAAAGACTTCCCCGAGCACCATATTGGAATACGGTGCATTGTCATAGTCAAAAATTGTGGAAACCACTCTGTGACCGGCACCGTTCCACTGCCCTACACCGAATTCCTGATACAAAGTATCTTCAGGCGTGTAAAAAACAACATCAAAAGATCTGTCATTTTCCGCTTGCTGAACAATAAATTCAGAATCGGTTTCAGCCGTTATTTCCGCGGAAATATTTTTGCAGATATGCAAACAGTACGGTTTTTTCTCAAAAGCATTTTTTCTGCTTGCTGCTTCCGTTCTGTTTTCCCACTTAAAAGTAACCTGACCGGAAATTAACAATACCGCAGACTCACATTCCGCATCCGACAAAGCAAACGTTTCGCCTGCAAGCAAGCGAACGACACGAATGGTCATTCCCATGTCTGCATTTTTGCCGTTGCGATCACAAAGCACCTTAATATTCTTATCATTGAATTGCAGTTTTTCTAACATATTGCCACCTTACACTCTTGCAACCATGTCACCGTATTCGGCTTTTTCATCAGCAATGAATTTTTCAACCTGTGCAACATTCGGCATATCCTGCGAGCAGGCATGACTTGCAACAAGCATTGCAGCGGCGGCACTGCCGAATTCAAGACAGTCAATGATCTCTTTGCCTTCAAACAGACTGTAAAGGAATGCAGAGGTATAACCGTCGCCGCCACCGAAAGATTTGAGAAGTTTTACGGGGAACGGTTTAATGGAATAACTGTTGCCGTCATTGGTGTATGCGGTCGATCCGTCCTTACCGTGCGTAATAATAACGATCTTTGCACCGCAGTTCTGCCAGTAAGCGGCAGATGCTTTATCCGATCCGTCAAGACCGATCAGGCGTTCGGTGAGATCATATTCCGGTCTTGAACCGACAATGATATCCGACTGTGCGGCTACAAGAGAATAGTAAACGGAAATCTCATCTTCGCATTTCCAGTTGTACGCGCGGTAATCTATAACAAAAATAACAGGAATGCTGTTCTTTTTTGCAAGTGCCAGTGCTTTCAAAGCGGCTTCTCTGGACGGACTTTCGGCAAGTGCCGTGCCGGAGATGAGCAAAGCGGCCCCCTCTTTGATATAATCTTCATCAATGTCCGCACATTCAAGTTTCAAATCAGCCGCCTCATTGCGGTACATGACAATGCTGCTTTCGGTCGGAGATTTGATTTCGGTAAAGGTAAGACCGATCTTTTCACCGTTTTTACAACGCACAATGCGGGATGTATCAATACCTTCATTGTTGAAAAAATCGGTTACGAAAGTACCGAATTGATCGTCGGATACTCTTGCAAAAAATCCGCATTTCTTACCGTAACGAGCAAGACCGACTGCAATATTTGCAGGTGAACCGCCGAGGTAACGCTTAAAGGTGGTGCTTTCATTCAGAGGACAGTTATAGTCAACAGGATTGAAGTCAACTGCAACACGTCCGAGAAGGATCAGATCATATTTTTTATTTTTGGGAAACTCAATGTAGTTCATGCTATACATCCTTTCCTGCTTTAATTATTATTAAAAACAGCGATATGCCGTTTTACATTCTCATAAACACCGTTTACCATACGTTCGGACAAAGCAAAATAATCAGCCCTTTCAACGCAAAGACAGTATTCTTTTGCATGATCGGCAAGAGCCTGAAAACTTGCGGTTGCAATGTTAATTTTACGAATACCGAGTGAAATAGCTCTGCGGAACATTTCATCCGTTATTCCCGTGCCGCCGTGCAAGACCAACGGAACATCTGTCTTTTTATGTATCTGCTCAAGAATATCAAACCGAAGCGCAGGTAAAACAGGATAATTACCGTGTGCATTCCCAATGGCAACAGCCAATGCATCCACGCGTGTGCGATTGCAAAAATCAAGTGCTGTATCCGGATCGGTGCATACGATTTTATGTTCTGCAGTATCCCCTTCGTTGCCGCCTACGACACCAAGTTCAGCTTCGACGGTTGCACCGTATTCTCCTGCCATGGCAACGACCTGTTCTGTGGTTGCGATATTTTCGTCGTAGGGCAACAAGGAAGCGTCCAACATGACAGACGAAAAACCGTAATCAAGAGCCGCTTTCACACATTCAAGAGTCAGACCGTGATCCAGGTGAACAGCAATATCAACACGACTTTCCTTTGCTGCGGATACCATCATGGGAGCCATTAAGGAAAGCGGAGATTGCTGTAACCTTTTTTCTGCAATCTGCAAAATAATAGGTGTGTTCATTTCTTCTGCCGCCGACAGTGCACCCATAATCATTTCCATATTGCCGACGCTGAAGGCCCCGACCGCGCAATTCAAAGACTCGGCGCGATATAACAATTGATTCATACTGACAAGAGCCATATAATCACCCTTTCTAATTTACTATACTACTTTTAATAAATATAATCAATAGTATGATAAAAAAAATGTGATATTGACCGAAGTCAAAGTGTATTGTATAATAGATATGGGTGACATTATGAAAAAGAAAGTATTGATTACGATAGCGGTAATTCTTGCAATGGTTGTCGCATTCATTGTATTTTTGGTTTTTGTTCTGTCGAGTGCATTTAAAGAAATCATCCCTGCCGTTGCTGAAAAAACAGCCGAAACGATTGTGTCCGGTGTTGCAGACGGGATGATCGAAGGCGGCAAACAAGCGGCTGAAGACTTTGTTTCTGACGCACTCGGACAACTGCAAGGCTACATAAGACCGATCATTTAACTCCGTGCAGGTATTACGTATGGAACATGGAACTTTTTTAGATTTTCTGCATACAGCAGAAAAATTAAAATGCAACACAAGACATTCTTGGACATCATCCGGTCGTCAGGAATCGGTAGCAGAGCATTCATGGCGGCTTGCACTGATGGCATTGCTTTGCAAGAATGAGTATCCAGAAATTGACATTCAGAAAGTTATCACAATGAGTCTGATTCACGATCTCGGCGAAGCAATCACAGGTGATATCCCGGCTTTTCTCAAAAGCAACGCTGATGAAAGCAAAGAATCAAAAGCAATAGAAATGATACTATCAGTATTGCCGCAGGCTGAGCAACAGGAATTTCGGACATTATTCACCGAAATGGATCAAATGCAAACGATGGAAGCAAAATTGTGGAAAGCGCTTGACAACATGGAGGCACTGATCTCACACAACGAAGCACCGCTGAATACTTGGTTACCGATTGAGTTTACCGCAAATCTGACCTACGGGGATGAAAACTGCGCATGGTCACCATGGACAGCAGAATTGAAGCGCTTGATATGCAATGACAGTATGCGCAAAATACAAGATGAATCCACATAAAAACGGTGCATCGAAAAGCAACTTCGATACACCGTTTTTTTTATTTCATCTCATCTTTTCTATAGATAAACTGTGTTCTTTTTATCTTTCCCGATGACGTTCTCTCAAAGGGAATATTGCGCAGACGGAATTCATCGATCTGCCTGTCACTCGGCATTGTCATATTTACCCTGTCAACAATTGCGCCGATTTCATTTTGCAGATCATCCGATTTCAAAAAGTGCGCATCGGGATATATTTCCGCAACGATTCTGTCAGATTCGGCAAACACAACAATTTCTTTTATCACTTCATCATCCGCAAAACGGTTTTCAATTTCTTCGGGAGAAATATTCTCACCATTTGAAAGAATAATAAGATTCTTCTGTCTTTCGATCAAATACACGTGACCGTTTTCAATATATCCCAAATCTCCCGTATGAAGAAATCCGTCTTCGGTAAAAGCAGCAGCAGTATCTTCCGGCTTTTTATAGTAGCCGAGCATAACGGACGGTCCTTTGACCTGTATTTCACCATCCACACAACGAACGGTGTCCGTACCGAGCAAAATGCCGTTGGAATACTTACACACTTCAGAGAAGTCGGAGGTTGTAATTCGAGGACTGCATTCACTCATCCCGTAGCCTTGTCTTGCAATAATGCCGTATTTTTCAAACTCATCGATCATATACACACTCAAATATGCACTGCCTGCGATCATTCGCTTGAAATTCTTACCAACTACCGTTTCAGCAGCTTCTCGTTTCGACAAGTTCGGATTTCTCCGTTCGGCAATCTTTATGCGCGTCAGAACCGAGCGACAAACAGCAGGTACGATACGCATGATCGTCGGTTCAAACAACAAAAAATTCTTATAAAGATCCGCCAACGACTCATTCAGGCATAAAACACCGCCGTCGTAGATCGTTTTCAGCACATCGCAAGCATAACAAAACACATGATGCATGGGTAAAATCGAAAAACTGACATCATCGTCTTCCATACAATACGTATCGTACGTAGAATTGTGAGCAAGATTCCGGTTAGAAAGCATAACTCCTTTTCTGTTTCCTGTTGTGCCGGATGTATAAATAATCAATGCACACGCATCGGGATCACTGTTAGCAATCTGTGCAGAAGAACCGTATGCCTCAAAAATATTCTGAAACCATTGCGCATCACCCAACGAAATCACATTTTTCAAAGCGGGATAATTGTTCTGAATATCCTTCGCTTTCGACAGAAATTCCTGTTCACAAAATAAAACTGTCACATCGGCATCGTCAAAAAGCAACACCGCTTCTTCCGTCGTTATATCCGGTGCAAAAGGAATTACAACATGACCACTCAAGATCATCCCGGTTAAGGCGACTATATATTCGTAATTTGTCTTTCCGATAAAACCGATATGTTTCTTTTCATTGCTGATACTACAAATGTAATTGCATAATGAAATGCAATCGTTGTAAAACTCTCGATATGTTTTTTTGCACAGTTCATCGTCGCGGATGTATCGGCAAAAGTCTTTATTCTCATATTTTTCAACTGCATACAACAGGAGTTCAGCAATTGTGGCGGGTTTTCTCATAAAGAAACAGGATCCTTTCAAAAACTTCAAAAAGTGCTTTTCGCAGAAATTGTAAAACTATACTACTAAACACTTATTAATATCTTGGTAAATATTTATTAACATGATGTTAACAATTAAAAACAAACCGATATTAAGCAACACAAAAACATTTATTGTTGCACAGCAACGGTAAACAAAGAATAATTATTTCAAATCATATTTCCATCTGTCATCTGACGGATCCTTGTAATAATAGAATTCCGACAATTCATCCTGCATAAACACCGAAAGCATATCGCTCATATCTCTTGCCAATTCGGCATTTCTAAAATCTTCAACTTCCATCCAGAACACTTCTCCTTCAGAAGAAGAATGAATGTCACCTTCAAATTTATCAGTCTTGTAAAACAAAACCACATAACGTGCATCATCCTTGGTTTGCCACTGTTTGATACCGCACAGCTGCGGTGATTGAATTCTAAGTCCGGTTTCTTCATAAACCTCTCGAATCACTGCATCTGTAAATGATTCCGCTTTCTCTACGTGACCACCGGGAAAAGTAAGGCCACCCCAATTTTTATCAACCCTGTCCTGCACAAGAATACGATTGCCGTCGTAAACCATGCACATATTTGTCAGAATTGTTTTTTCGGCTTCTGCCATACTTCATCACCACAACAATACATCATAATCAGTTTCTCACGATATCGAATTTCGATCCGTTCATGTTGTATTCATCACACTGCTTCAATCAACAGATTCTGATCAAAAAAAATCGGCGCCTGATGCGTATCTTTGACATTATAACAAGTTATCGATTCAAAGTCAATTTTTCTTGCAATATAAATATCAGAATCCGGCGACAAAACATCAAATTCCACAATAATCATACCAAAGAATATTCAATATTGTAAATTGTTAAAATGTATGATATTATTATAATTAAGATTTAAGGGAGGGAAAACAATGAAAAACGCTGTTAAAGAACTCTTTTGCAAATCATGGCCGGATGCAACAAAAGACATAGGAGATTATTCCAACAAAGAGCGCAATGTATATCTTGCCGGTATGTTCGGGCAGAACATTATTTACGCGATCATCGGTTCTGTTCTGCAGGTATTCTACACTGACATTCTGCTCATTCCCACCATTGCCGTAAGTGCTATTATGGGTATTTCAAGAGTCTGGGACGGCATCAACGATATCATCATGGGAACAGTTGTTGACAAAACACATACCCGCTGGGGAAAATGCAGACCGTATCTCAAATTTGTTCCGATTCCGATTGCGATCACAACCATTCTCATGTTCCTGCCGATCATGAATTTCCCTGTTGGTGCTAAAATTGCTTTCGTTATATTTACTTTCCTTTTATGGGAAACTCTCTATACCCTCGGCGACATTCCGCTGTGGGGTGTTACTTCACTGATGACACCTGATGAAGAAAAGAGATCAAAACTCATTTCTGCCGCAAGAATCATCTCCAGTTTCGGAAGTATCATCGTAGTCGGGTTTTATCCGATCAAGGATGCTTTGGGTGCCATTGACCTCGGTCTTTTTGAAAATACAGGCAAAGCCAATTCGGATCTTGCTTATTTTTCAGAACCGCAAGGCTATTTGCTTGCTGTGATTGCAATCGCACTGGTCGGCGGTATTCTGTTCAGACTTCCCTTTGCATTTATCCGCGAAAGAATTGTTCAGGCTCCGAAAGAAAAGGACACAGGGCTGAAAGAAAACCTCAAACTGATGTGGCAAAACAAACTCTTCCTGCGTGCCCTTGCTTCCAATATTCTCGGATGCACAAAAACGATTCTGATGTCTGCCGGCATTTATTTCTGTAAATGGGTGCTTGGCAACGGCGGCAACGAAACGCTTTGGCTTGTCAAACTCGGCGGACCATTCCTTGTCGGTATGATTATCGCAATGAACAGAAGCACAGCATTTGCCAAGAGATTCGGCAAGAAAAAGGTTTATCTGCTTTCTTCATATCTGAATGCAATTCCTTACATTCTTATTTTCTTTACGGGCTATCACAATATTCTTTTCATGGCAATCATGCTGTTTATTGCCGGCTTCCTGACAGGACTTACCACCGTTTACAACACAACCATGATCGCAGACAGTGTTGACTATATGGAGCATAAAGTCGGCAAGCGCAATGACGGTGTATTCTTCTCCGGACTTAATTTCACCGCAAAGCTCACAGCCGCAATCACTGCGATCGTAACCAATCTTGTTTTCTCAGCCGTCAATTATACGGATACCATCAACACACTCACCGAAAATATTGCCGCCGCTTCTGCCGCAGGAAAAGACTATGTGCTGGATTTTGCTTCAGCTTATCCGGAAATCACATCCGCAATGCTCGTTCTCATCACAATCATTCCTGCTGTCGGTTGCGTCCTGCAGGCACTGCCCATCCATAAATATGATCTCGATGAAAAACAGCACGCTATCATTCTTGAAGAACTTGAAGAAATCAGAGCCAATCACAATAAGTAATTGTATTTGAATTGAGGAGGTTTATCATGAAAAAGAGAATTATAAAGAACATATTGTTAACTCTTACAGTGCTTGTCATGCTGTGCTTGCTTTCGCTTGTAGTTGCTGCCGAAACAACAAATACTGAAGGCTATTACACTTATACTGTTACAGACGGAAATGCGATCATTACTACTGTTGATGAAAGCATCAATGGTGATATTGTCATTCCGAATACTCTGGGCGGATATCCCGTAACAGAAATCGGTGAATTTGCTTTTGATGAATGCTTCGGGCTCACCGGCATTTCTTTTCCTGATACGCTGACATACATCGGCCTTAATGCATTTGAAATGACGAGTTTGCGCACTCTGTATATTCCCGCACAAACAAAAGTTGACACCAGTGTTGTTCGTTCCTATTACCTCACACATTTTGAAGTGGATGCGAACAATCCCTATTGTACTACAGATGCGTTCGGCGTACTTTACAGTGCCGATATGAAAACGCTTCTGAATTATCCAATGGCGGCACCCATGGAAGAATATACGATTCCGGACGGAGTAACAAAAATCGGCAATGAAGCATTCGGTTTTGCTTACAAACTTAAATCCCTCATTATGCCCGATTCCCTGCTTCATATCGGAGATCGTGCATTTGCCTATGCCGGAAAGTTAGAAAGTATTGACATGTCCGATTCCCTGCAAACTATAGGAGAATATGCCTTTGGTGTCACACCGTCTATTTCGGAAATTACATTCCCAGTAACGGTCAAAAACATTGGCTTCTGTGCATTTGCGGAGGATGTATTCCTGAAGAGCATTACGGTAAAGAACTATTACACAGATTTGAATGATACTTTTCTTGGCTTCACATTTCATGTTCCCTCGGATGAAAATATTGAAAGAATCATTCTTTTCTGGGAGGAAATGACAAGACTTATTTATACAAATAAAATTGAAGATGAAAATGAGACGGAGTATATCAATTCCCTCATTGAAAGCATTGAAAAGTGCGAAGAAACAGTAAACCAATTTACTGTTATCAATTGTTACGAAGGCTCCGTAGCCGAACGCTATGCAATTGAAAACAATATTAATTACAACACTATTGTATGTGAACACTCGTCTGAAACCATTCCTGCTGTCGACCCCACCTGCACACAGGACGGCTACTCCGAAGGTTCTGTCTGCAAAAATTGCGGTCTTATCTTTACTGCACAGGAAATTATTCCCGCAAACGGTCACAGCATGACACCTTTCATTATAATTGACCGCGAAACCGCAGAAAGAACATGCAAAATCTGCAATTACACCGAAACAAGAAATGTTGATTTCATTTCAACCGACAACAGCATCGGTGCATATATTGATGGTTACTACATCTACAAAATCATAAACAATGAAGCAGTCATTCTGGAAGCCGACCATGTTCTTTCTGGAAATGTAACGATACCCTCTACACTCGGTGGTTGTCCCGTAACCGAAATTGTCGCTTATGCATTTTGTGAATGCTACGAAATGACCGATGTCACAATTCCCGAAACAGTCAGAAAGATCGACCATTTGTCTTTTGCAACTACAAAACTTAGCAATATTTACATTCCTGCAACAGTTGAAGAAATTGTAATTTATGATGAAATAGGTGCATACCGCACAAACGGGTATATTGTTGATGCAAACAACCCGAACTACGCTTCAGATGATAACGGTGTTTTATTCAATAAGGACATGTCATCACTTCTGATTGCGCCGTTGAGTCTCACCTCTTATATCGTTCCGGAAACCGTAAAAACAATCAATGCCTGTGCTTTTTATTTCTGCACTTTGTTGCGCGATATCGAACTGAATGACGGACTTAAAGAAATCGGGAAAGGTGCATTTTTGGGCTGTTGTTCTTTAAAAGAAGTTGTAATTCCGGAAAGTGTTATCTCTATAAGAGAATATGCTTTCGATAACATTATTTTCTTGCAGCAGATTACAATTCTTTCTGAAAATGCAGCGATTGGCGAAAAAATATTTATGTATGGAGAGCCGATCGAGATGCCCATCGAAAAAGAAATATATGACGCGTTTTATGAGATTTACGGAAAACTCATGGCTGCTTTTTTTAACTGTGAGTATGAAGAATATGAAAAATATAACACTCAGGTTGAAGCATTGCTCAACTCTAGTACTGAAACAGAATTTTACTATAGTGCTATTCACTGTTACAAAGGCTCGACTGCTGATATCTATGCAACCGAAAGAGATATACCCACATTTTATCTGTGCAAACACAAGGCAACAGTCCTTGCTGCGGTAGTTCCGACATGCACCGAAAACGGTCTTACCGAAGGTTCTGCTTGTGAATTCTGCGGTGAAGTATATACTGCGCAGGAAATCATACCTGCAACCGGGCATACGATGTCTGCTTGGGCAAACGATTACGATGCAGGTATTGCCGCAAGAGAATGTAAGAATTGTGATTACAATGAAACGATTCCACTTACAGACCAGGGTGATGACAGTGTTGACATCATTGCACCCGAAAATCCAGAACTTGATTTTGATGTTGATAATATTGACCAAAATAGCGACACATTCATTCTTGTACAGAATGTTGTACTTAAAAATCTCGGAAAAAACTATGAGGTTCTCAAAGTCTTTGATATAACCCTCAAAAACAAGGACGGCGTTCATGTTCAGCCTGACGGATGCGTAAAAGTAAAACTGCCGTTGGATTGGGAAAAAGACGGCAATTACAAAGTTTACAGAATAAATACTGATGGAACTTTAACCGATATGGATGCATTCCGACAAGGTAGCCACATGGTTTTTGAAACCGACCATTTCAGCATCTATGCAATCGTTCAAAAAATCAGCATTGAAGAAGATCCGTCAACGGGTGATGATACTACGGACAACAATAAACCGCAAGGTGGTTATAAAGATCTTTTTGCTTTCCTCACCAGACTGATCGAAGCGATCACGGAATTTTTCATGACAATTCTTGAGTTGATGGGATTCTGAGAATAATACCTTAAAACCGCAGAAGATCGTTTGCTCTTCTGCGGTTCCTATATATACAGATCATGCCACACTTGTTATAACAATCTCTGTTACCGTTGGGGGCAAAATCATACTGCCTATCCAAGTCCTTTTATCTGTTATTGCATTTCTCACTACTTACACTCGGTTTAATTACAGACATTGTATCATAATTATGCCTACATTCCAACAAATGCGGCTGATATGCAGTAGAAACAAATACCTCAATTCTCAACTTTATACAGAAAAAATAAAGCACCGCAATTGCGATGCTTTATTTTGGTGGAGATGAGGGGGATCGAACCCCTTACCTCTTGACTGCCAGTCAAGCGCTCTCCCAAGTGAGCTACACCCCCAAGGACGTATATTATTATAGCATCCTTTTTGAAAAAGTCAACACCTAAATTAAAAAAAGACAAAATTTTTGCAATAAAATAAGAATATCAAGTGATTCTTAATTCAATGCAATGCTTAAGATCTCCACATCAGCTCTGTATTCAGTGAACGTGATGCGAACTTTCTTGGTTTTTGTAGGTTTAAGGCAACAAATCTTTTTGTATCCGACAACACCGCCCTTAACTACGGTCTTCCATTTACCTTTTTCATTGAGATAAGAAACTTCAAACGCTTCAATGTGCTGACCGTTGCGGATATTTTCCATGATCACAACTTTGTCGAACAGATCCGCTTCTTTGAGTTCGATCTCAATATACGGCTTTTTATCGCCCTGTGCGGGCTTCCAATATACGTTTTCATCATCGGAAACGCAGTTTTCCGCTTTGAATTTTGCAGAAAATTCGCTCGAAGCAGAAACAGTTCCGTCACGTTGCGCGAGATTGTAGCCGAAATACAGTTTCAGATCGTGCCCCAAAGCTGCAAGAACCTGCAGATCGGTTTCATCGAGATGTCCCCTTTTGTCCGGTGCCAGACCGAGCATCAAATTTGCATTACCACCGACCGTATTATAATAAAGTTTCAGCAGTTTATCCTTTGTCTTAATGCCGTACTTATCATCAGCAACATGGAACCAATGATCGCGAATAGGCACAGAACACTCGGCCGGATACCAGATAAATTCATCCTCATGTTTGATTGCTTTACGACTGCCGATGTCAAGATCCATAACGCCTTTTGCTTTTTTGGATTTTGCCGACGCACCGGATCCGTCCTCATACACACCGAGATGCGCAGGAACTACACTCCATTCGGCTTCACGCGTCACACCGCGTTCATTGCCGATCCAACGAACATCGGGACCGCGAAAACAAATGGCGGCGTCCGGCTGTAACTCTCGAATCAGCGCATAATACGACTTCCAATCATAATCCTGCACATTCTTTTCATCACTACCGCAAACGGCATCGAGCCACACGCAGAAAATATCGCCGTAATCTGTCAGAAGTTCACGCAGAAGATTCATAAAGAATTCATCGTAAGCCTTGCCTGTTCCGTATGTAGGTTCATGTCTGTCCCACGGAGCGATATAAACACCGAATTTTAACCCGTGTTTACGGCAGGCATCGGACACTTCGCGGACGATATCGCCGTTCCCGTCTTTCCAATTGGAATATTTCAGACTGTAATCAGTGTATTTAGTCGGCCAAAGGCAAAATCCGTCATAATGCTTACAGGTAAGCACAATGGCTTTCATGCCTGCACTTTTGACAGCCATAGCCCACTCATTGACATCCAGATCTTCCGGCCAGAATACGGTTGCAGGTGTAAAACCGTCTCCGTACTGCTTGCCGGTAAAAGGAGGCATACCGTAACTGATCAAAGCATAAAACTCTGTTTTCTGCCATTCCAACTGTCTTTGTGTAGGCTTTACCTGTGCGGCAAGTTCATAAGGTTTCATATAACAAATTATCCAATCTTTCAGTTGATGTTCGTGATAACAATATGAGCATCCGTTCCGAGAATGTTATGAATGACAACCTGACCGACTGAAACGGGTGCTTGTACGGTTACGGAATTGATGATTTTCATGCATTCCATCATTTTATCTTTCGGGATGGGAACGGAAGATTTAACGGGGACCACAGGATGAATCCCGCCTTCACACTTAACCGTAGTTGTCAAAGAACGTACAGGGCAGGATATTTCCGTTCTTGCATACGCATCGCCGCGTTTGCAGGTGTTCCCCGTTACGGATATCACTTCATCTCCGTCCAGCGTGACCGTCAGTTGACAGCCGAGAGGACAAGCAACACAAGTCATATACTTTTCCATTTTCACGCCTCCACTTCAACAACGATCTGATCTGTGTCGGAAAGCGAATTGAGAACTTCATCCGGAATGATGACGTTTTCCATTTCACCGGGTGCAAGTTTGATCTTCTTCTTGGAAGACACGACCTTGCCTCCACAGGTCAACACCACTTTTGCATTCTTATAGATCTGCCCGACACGGAAATAAACTTTGATGTCATCTTTTGATCTTATGTTTACTTTCTGCGGAACGGTGTACCTCACACCATTCCCTGCCGTAATGTGTACATACTGTACATTCTGTTCCTGTTGATTGAGAATGTACTTTGCGGCACCCTCACCTGCGATCTGTGCTTCGATGGTAACATAGTCAACCAGATCGTGTACATGCAATACGTTACCGCAGGCAAAAATGCCCTCACAATCGGTTTCACGCATTTCATTGACAACTGCACCGTTCGTAATTCGATCCATGGATATACCGATATTCCTTGTCAATTCGTTTTCGGGTATCAAACCGACCGAAAGCATCAACGTATCGCATTCAACATATTTTTCGGTACCCGGGATGGGTTGCAATTTATCATCCACCTGCGCAACGGTAACACCTTCCAAACGGTCTTTGCCGTGCGTAGCAATAACCGTGGTGCTCAAATAAAGCGGAATACCGAAATCATCAAGACATTGTACAATGTTTCTTGTAAGACCGCCTGAATACGGCATGAGTTCACAGACCATTTTTACTTCTGCGCCTTCAAGCGTCATTCTTCTTGCCATGATAAGACCAATGTCACCACTGCCGAGAATGACGATCTTTCTGCCGGGCATATAGCCGTCAATATTAACGTATTTCTGTGCCGTACCTGCTGTCATAATACCGCTGGCACGTGTCCCTGCAATAGACAAAGCGCCGCGCGGACGCTCACGGCATCCCATTGCAAGAATCACAGCTTTTGCCTGTATTTTAAGCAATCCGTCTTCTTTGTTGATGGCAGTAACAACTTTATCTTCGGTTACATCCATAACCATCGTATCGGTTTTATATTCAATTTTCTGATCTTCGACAAGTTCAATAAAACGTGCAGCATATTCCGGGCCGGAAAGTTCTTCGCCGAAATAATGCAAGCCGAACCCCGTATGAATACACTGTTCAAGAATGCCACCCAAAGTTTCCGCACGTTCAAGAATGATGATATTCTGAATGCCGAAATCTCTTGCACGCAATGCAGCAGCCATACCTGCGGGGCCGCCGCCGACAACAACAAGATCATATTGAAGCATAAACAACCCCTCCTTATTTGGATTTATCAAAGAGAATATCGGAGTTTCCGCCGCATTTTTTTATGTTGCGAACATCCGTATGCAATTCTCGTGCGAGCAATTCAACAACTTTTGATCCGCAGAAACCGCCTTGACATCTGCCCATTCCGGCTCTGGTTCTGCGTTTGACGCCGTCTACATCCAAAGCACCGGCGGGAGCATGAATAGCATCCAAGATCTCCCCTTCCGTTATGCTTTCACAACGACAAACGATTCTGCCGTAAGAAGGATTTTTTGCAATCGCGGCAACTCGTTCTTCATCTGTAGCCTGATGATAACGGAACGGTTTTTCTCTGGTTTTTACGTATTCCTGTTTTTCCTTGAGTTCAATCATTGAACCGAGGATCTCGGCAACCAATTCCGCAACAGCCGGTGATCCGGTCAATCCGGGGGATTCAATACCTGCAACATGAATAAAATGATCATTCACTTTTGACGGTTCAATGGTAAAGTCATTTTTGATATCATGCGCTCGGTTACCGGAAAAAGATGTGATCGCAAATCGTGTAGTGGCACCGGGTACACTCTTTAATGCCAGTGAACTGACCTCTTTTAAGCCTTCCGACGTGGTAGAAACATCGTCCTTATCATCAATGTCAATGGCACTCGGGCCGATCAATAAATTACCGTGTGTTGTAGGAGCAACCAAAATTCCCTTACCCATTTTTGACGGGCACTGGAAAATGGTATGCGTAACAAGATTGCCGACTGATTTATCAAGAATATAATATTCACCGCGTCTTGCAACGATATGCAAACTATCATCACCGATCATACGACTCACGTCATCGGCAAAACAACCGGCGGCATTTATAACGAACGAAGATCTCACATCACCGAGCGTGGTATGCAATGTAAAGATACCGTCCGAAAAATCGATGGCGGTGACTTCGCAATTCCTTTTGAGTTCAACACCGTTCATCACGGCAACTTCCGCTGCCGCAATAGTCAAAGAATAAGGGCAGACAATACCTGCCGTCTCCGCACGCAAAGCACCGACGGCTTCGTCACCGATGTTCGGTTCGATAGAAAGAAGTTGCTCACGGTTTAAGATAGACATACCGTCTACTTCATTTGCGATCCCGCGCTCATACAGCTCCTGCAAAGTCTGCATTTCTTCATCCGAGAAAG
The DNA here is from genome assembly GCA_017396895.1 of Clostridia bacterium. GTDB lineage: Bacteria > Bacillota > Clostridia > Oscillospirales > Acutalibacteraceae > RUG806. The sequence continues at coordinate 27,389 of JAFQKN010000186.1, read as the reverse complement.
CAAGCACCAAAGATCCGTTCCTTTTGTACGGAACGCTCAAGTCTTTACAGACCTGTTCCATCAGCGCATTGCCGCGCAAATTCATTTTTGCTTTCAACGTGTTGGGTTTTGCGTCAAATCCGGCATGTACAATGCCGGAATTCGCTTTACTTGCCCCCATAGCAACGTCACTTGCACGCTCCAATAAGGCAATATTCAACTGATATTTTGACAGTTCACGTGCAATCATGCAACCGCTGACACCTGCACCGATAATAACGACATCAAATACCATATTCAAATCCTCACTCATACTTACAGATCAAAAATTACCGACATCCGTAAATTCAGAAGTCAATTGCAGTAAAAATGCGGCACATTCGGGATCTCGCAAAAGACTGCGCGTTGCAAGACGAATCTTTCTTTCAAATTCGGGCAACAGCTCCAAATCACACAGCGGGCAGTAATCAACCGCACGAACATCCCTAAGTACCGATATTTTATATCGTCCCGCACCTTTTGAAACATAGGGAAACAAAGGAAATATACGACACGCAAGCGGTCTTTGATTGCGCTCACAAGTTCCGCTGCAAATCAAAGTTTTCCCGAGAGGTGTATCATTTATAACAAAACCGATCTTATTCTCAAACCTTTTTTCTTCACCGGGAAACAAGAGCATGCCGTCTTGAGAATTTCCCTTACAACATTTTGCATGGCACAAAAGTCCGCAATCAAAATCAATCGGTTTTGCATCACTCAAAATATTATAGGCACGAGCAATATACCATTCCTGTAATTGCATAAAACAAACTCCAAAAAAAACAAAAATGAGCCGCAAAGTTATTGAAAAACAAAGCGGCCCAGCACTTGAACAAAATTACAATCCGTCACGAGAACAGAAAATCATTCTGTAACAGTAACGTCCGTTCCGGTTGTTGCTTCTTCCTCGGGCATTGCACCGAAAAGCATAGCGAGTGCATCAAAAAGACCCATAGAATCAAATTTTGCAAACAAAACAGCAAGTTTTGCAAACATTTTACCGATCCAAAGAAGTGCGCCCATAAAATTTACCTCCAGTATAAATATTTTACAGTGATATTATACAATATCTTTAAGAAGAATGCAAGTATTATTTATCATTCTGCCAATGTTACCGGTTCAGCATATGTTTTTCCGAAGGTTTCGACATAAACCTTGCTCATAACCTGATCTTTAAGCGGTTTATCAGAACTGTTTTTCTGCACAGCCGCAATACGGTCAACAATATCCATACCTTCCACAACGCGGCCGAAAGAAGCGTAATTGCCGTCAAGGAACGTGGAATCCGCGTCGCAAATGAAAAACTGGCAACCGGCTGTGTCATAGTACATATAATCAGCATACTGACTTCCGCGTCTGCCCATTGAAATGGTTCCGCGGGTATGCGAGATCGTATTTTTGAAATCATTGTTACTGAACTCACCGGGAATACAATAACCGGGCCCACCGGTTCCGTTGCCTTTCGGATCACCGCCTTGAATCATAAAGCCTTGAATCACGCGATGGAAAATGGTGCCGTCATAGAAGCCTTCGTTCGCAAGTGAAATGAAATTATTTACTGTATTCGGTGCAATATCTTCATACAGTTCCAAAACGATCACACCACCGTCTTGCATTTCAATAACGGCAATGGGATGTCCGTTTTCTTCATATTTTGCAACAATAGCTGCAATATCAGTATTGTTGCTGTCAGCAGACGTAGGTTCTTCATTTGCTCCGCAAGCAGACAGCAGACAAATTGCGGCGCCGAGCACTGCGGCAATGATGGCTTTTTTCTTCATTTTTTATTCCTCCGTAGTAGTATTATTTTCAGTTTTTTCGGAAACTTCATCATTTGTTACGCTTTCAGTGAGAAGCGGAATTGCATATTCCTCACCGCGCATCATCTTTTCGAATTCTGCACCGTCAATCTTTTCGTACTGCATCAGGTACGATGCCAATTCATCCAATTTTGCACGATTCTCAATCAAAATCGCTTCGCATGTCTTGTAAGCACCGCTGATAATGGCATTGACTTCTTCATCAATAACAGCCGCAACATTTTCAGAGTAATTTCGCACGGTTCCGTAATCTTTTCCGAGGAACACTTCATCATGCCCTGTACCGAATGCGATCGGACCGAGTTTTTCACTCATACCGTATTTAGTGACCATCTTACGGGCAATTTCACTTGCACGTTCGATATCATTGGATGCACCAGTGGAAATATCATTCAAAACAATCGCTTCAGCAACACGACCGCCGAGCAGAATGACGATCTGCTGTTCCATCTTTTTCTTGGAGTTGTAAGATTTATCTTCAACCGGTCTTGAGATCGTAAATCCGCCTGCCATACCGCGAGGTACGATAGATACTTGATGAACGGGATCCTGTCCTCCGAGGAAAAATTGCGAAAGTGCATGGCCTGCTTCATGGAAAGCAGTCAATTTACGCTCATCATCGGAGATCTTATGAGATTTCTTTTCCGTACCGACGATCACTTTCAATGTTGCTTCATCAATTTCGGCCATTGTGATGGCTTTCAAAGAACGGCGAGCAGCCAACAAAGCCGCTTCATTGAGTAGGTTTTCAAGATCGGCACCCGTAAAACCGACGGTCGATCTTGCAATATCATTCAGATCCACATCGGGTGCAATGGATTTGTTTCTTGCGTGCACCTTGAGAATTGCCAATCTACCCTTGAGATCAGGATATCCAACCATAACTTGCCTGTCGAAGCGACCGGGACGAAGCAGAGCAGGATCCAGAATATCGGGACGGTTTGTTGCGGCAATAACAATAACCCCCGAATTGGTAACAAAGCCGTCCATTTCAACGAGCATCTGGTTCAAAGTCTGTTCGCGCTCATCGTGACCGCCGCCCATACCGGCACCTCTGTGTCGGCCGACAGCATCGATTTCATCAATGAATATGATGGACGGCGCATTCTTTTTTGCCTGATCGAACAGATCACGCACACGTGAAGCACCGACGCCGACGTACATCTCAAGGAAATCAGAGCCCGAAATAGACAAAAACGGAACATTGGCTTCACCTGCAACTGCACGCGCCAATAATGTTTTACCCGTACCGGGAGGGCCGACAAGAAGAACCCCCTTGGGTATTCTTGCACCCAGATCGCTGTACTTTGTCGGATCTTTCAAAAAGTCAACAATTTCTGCAAGTTCTTCCTTTTCCTCATCAACACCGGCAACGTCAGCAAACGTGGTCTTCTTTTTGTCATCACCGATTTTTTTAATGCGAGCCTTGCCGAAACTCAGGGTACGGTTTGTTTCATTGGTAATGCTCTGATTCATCTTCTTTGTCATGACAAACATAAGAATCACAACCATGACAACACTGATCAACAGAGGCAGCAATGAAGTCAACCACTCGCCCGAACTGCCGGCCTCGTAATCATAAATAATATCAGCGTCCGAATCATTGTCTTTGTTATACTCAATGACATAAGAATGCACATCATTCACAAAAAGCGTCACACTCGGCACGGAATATGAATGTTTCGTTTCGGGATCGTCCTTTTTTGTATACTCGAGTTTTCCGTTGCTGTAATTGAGTATATAAGAGGCGATCTCGTCATTTCTGAACATTTCTACGATATCATAGTAGGTTGTTTTCTTTCTGTCTTTTGTATCTGTGCTGAAGAAAAACACGCTCGTCAACAAAACGACACCGACCAAAAGCAATGGAAAAAACTGTATAAGTTTATTCTTTTTCAAGTCTTTTACACTCCGAATCAAATAATTTATTGATAAACTTCTTCTTTTAACACGCCGATAAAGGGCAGATTTCTATACTTCTGTGCATAATCAAGACCGTAACCGACGACAAACTCATTGGGGACATCAAAACCGCTGTAATCGGCAAATATTTCTGCATTTTTTCTCTCCGGTTTTTCAAGGAGTGTACATATACGGATGGATGCAGGATTTCTTGTCTGCAAAATATTTTTCAGATAACTCAGTGTTTTTCCGCTGTCAAGAATGTCTTCAACTATGATCAGATCATATCCTTCAATATCCCTGTCAAGGTCTTTGAGAATACGTACGCGACCGCTTGAATTTGTGTCGTTTCCGTAGCTGGATACTGACATAAAGTCGATCTCACAAGGAATGGTTACCGCGCGCATAAGATCAGCCATAAACAATACCGATCCTTTCAGCACACTTACCAGCATCAATTTCTTATCTTTGTAATCTTCACTGATCTGTCTGCCGATCTCCTGTACTTTTTGCTGAATCTGCTCTTGAGAATAAAACACTGCCTTAATATCTTGCATCATAATGATTTACCCCATTCAATTTTTATTATATTTTTAGTATTTTCATCCGGTAAACGACTTTCATCGACACCGAAATCTGCGATCCATATAACACCCGTTTCATCAGCCAGAATCGGCCAACGGCTCCGTTGCTCTCTGGTGATCCTCGCCTCCGAAAACAGTTGTTTAATGCTTTTTGTACATTTTCTTTTTTTATTACGTAGGCAATCAGCAGGTCTTCTGTTGCGCAAAACAGGCAGCATGACCTTATCCCCATCAAAAAATGCACAGCAGGAATTAGTATTTTCAATTGTATTTACGGGCGATAACCGTACATACCAATCAAAAAATGCATACGAACACTCCTTTTGCAGGGTAACGGGAAAACTGATATTTTCCGTAGGTGCGTTTGTCGGCAAACAGGACAAGATTCCCTTCATCCTTTGAAAACGCACAGAGTTGTTCAGCGTCAACACTTCCCCTTCTCCTGCATTAAATAAGCGTTCAACCTGTTGCATTGATACGTCACGGCATCCGACAGAGCGAACAAATGAAAGTAAGACACGGCGCATGATTGCAGGATGCAATTCGAGCACTGCATCCATATTCAAAGAATGAGCGTCCATACGGCATTCTTTTAACGATTTCTCCGTTTGCAAACGCAAAAAATCATTTTCTGTTTGCAAAATCTGCATACATCGCAAAGCGTTTTCTTCAAATGAAGCATTGACACATTTCAATGACGGTACAGTGGTCAAGCGAATTCGGTTGCGAGTATATTTCACATCGGAGTTGGTGCTGTCCTCACGCCAATCAATGCCGTTTTCCCTGCAATATCTGCGCGTATCATCGGCAGAACAGAAGATAACAGGTCTGATAACATTCTCCCTCACCGGAGGAATCCCGCATAATCCGCTTAATCCGGTTCCCCGTGTGAAATGAAAAAGAAAACTCTCACATGAATCACTATTGGTGTGTGCCGTGGCGATCTTTGCCTTGCTGTCGATGCTTTTCAAAAACTCGTAGCGAAAAAACCTTGCGCATTCTTCAATGCTTTCTTTTCGTTGTTGTGCGAGCAAGGGAATATCGGCTTTCTCAACGACGTATTCAATCCCGTTTTCTCTGCAAAACGCACAAACGTACCTCTCATCAGCATCAGCTTCTTCCCCACGGATGCCATGATTAAAATGTGCGGCAATGACGTGAATGCCGTATCGGGTGCGGCAGGTATGTAGGTAATGCAAAAGTGCCATTGAATCGGCACCGCCTGAAACACCGACCACAACGGTATCACCAGGTATCAACATATTATACTGCAGAATTGCGCGTTCACACTTATTCTTCATTACGCTGACGCTCCACACAGGTATACAAAGTAAACATGGGATTCCATGCCATGGGAACGGAGCCGGTCGGACCGTGACGGTTCTTCTGCACAAGCAGTTCCGCTGTATTCACGTTCGACTGTTCTTCATCTTTTTCGGTCTTATAATAATCTTCACGGTAAAGCATGACAACAATGTCAGCATCCTGCTCGATAGAACCGGATTCGCGCAAGTCTGCCAATTGCGGTTTATGAGAAGAGCCTCTGCCCTCCGTACCGCGCGACAACTGTGCGCACACAACTACAGGAATATTGAGATCTTTTGCCATCAGTTTCAGACTTCTTGTGATCTCGGAAACTTCCTGCACACGGTTTTCGGTCTTTTTAGAGCCTTGCATCAACTGCAGATAGTCAATAAACACAGCGTCTACATTCTTCAGCTGCCTGACGCGTGCTTTCATTTCGGGAACCGTAATATTGGCCGTGTCATCAAAATACAACTGTGCATCTGCCAAGAACAGACAGGCACCGGACAGTTGCTCCCACTCTTGTGGAGTAAGATCACCCGTACGCATCTTCTGACTGGGAATACGTGCTTCCGTAGAAATGACACGCTGTGCCAACTGCTCTTTCGACATTTCCAAGGAAAAGAAAAGAACTTTTTTCTTTGCTTTCACTGCCACGTTTCTTGCAAGATTCAGAGCAAAACTGGTTTTACCCATGGCAGGACGTGCACCGATGAGAACAAGGTCGGAACGGTTAAGCCCCGTTACCATTTTGTCGAAATCGGGAAAACCTGTCGGAATGCCTTGAAACTGCTCCTTATCGGCAGAATTCAGTTTATAAAGATGATCATACACATCACTGATAACATCACCGATCGACGAAGGTCCGGCCACCGCTTTTCCCTGTCGGATATCATAAATTCGCTGTTCGGCGTTATCCAGAACCTTTTCTGCTTCATCCTGATTGTCATACGCCATGTCGATAATATCACCCGACACAGTGATCAGTGTGCGAATATAGAACTTGTCCTTGATAATTTTGCAGTACAGTTCAAGATTATCTATGCTCGGCACAAATTCAGCCAGACGAACAAGATATTCTTTACCGTCCTCATCCGTAAATACTTTTTGATTTTTTAACAATTCAAGAACCAACAAAGCATCCAGTTTGCCGCTGCCTGCCGCGTCCAATTCAAGCATTGCCATAAAAATAGCCTTATGTTGCGGCAAATAGAAATAATCGGGTTTGATAAGTAACGAAACTCGACCGAGAATAGACGGATCGATCAGAATGCATCCGAGAACCGCCTGCTCAGCCTCCAAACTATACGGCAAAGTCTTATTCTCTGCCGATGAAAAAATATCTTTCCCGTTCAACGTAAATCACCCGATCATTCACCGACAACAACGTAGAGCGTTGCCGTGATTCCCTGATACAGTTTCACGGTACAGGTATACTGACCGTAAGAACGGATATCGTCACAGGTGATCTTCTTTTTATCCACTTCAACAGAAAACTGCTGCATGATCTTTTCTGCGATCTCCTTGGTGGTTACTGAACCGAAAAGTTTTCCGTTCTGTCCGGCACTTGCAGAAATGCGAAGCGTTTTACCTTCAAGAACAGCAGCTTCTTCCGTAGCCTTTTTCTTATCCATTGCAATGTGATACTGCTTCGCAGTTTCGCGGTTTTTCAACTCACTCATAGCTGCATTGTCTGCAATAACAGCCAGTTTTCTGGGTATGAGGAAGTTTTTTCCGTACCCATCGGCAACATTGACGAGTTCGCCTTTTTTACCCAAATCTTTAACATCCTGTGTAAGTACGACTTTCATCTTAAAGTCCTCCTTTAATTATACTTCAGAATTAAAATAATATTGAATCGCTTGCGATAACTGTTCCATAGCCTGTTGTGCAGTCGTATCTTTCAGTTGCGCTCCGGCCATACTCTGATGACCGCCGCCGCCGAGTTTTTCCATGATCAACTGTACGTTGATCGTTCCCAAGGAGCGTGCGGAAACTGCCATTACGGAGCCCTGCGGATACACAACAAAAGATGCTTCAACACCTTTAATATCCAGCATTTCGTCTGCCGCGCAAGATGAAAGTTTGCGAATATCCGAATCTTTATACTCTGCGAAGGCCACGGCGTAGTTATCACATATTTTTGCAGACAGAAGAATCTTATTTACGATAGACTTTTCTTCCTCGGTCAAAGCAAACAATTTTTTGACACGAACGGTATCGGTTTTCTTTTCCCGCAGGAATGCGGCCGCTTCAAAAGTACGAACACCGACTCGGAACGAAAAGTTTTTGGTATCAAGAATGATTCCTGCCATCAATGACTCCGCTTGAATGGGGAGCAATTTAGGCTTACTCGGTGCATATTGAATCAGTTCAACAACCATTTCCGAAGACGAAGAAGCATAGGGTTCATGGAATAACAGCACCGGATCTGTAATCTTATCTACTGCCATGCGGTGATGATCGATAACAACAACGCTCTTTACAACATCGAGCAATTCTCTGCTTTCAACATTGTTCGGTCGCATAATATCCGACACAATCAACAGTGTATTGTCCGTAATCAAAGACATTCCGGCTTCCGTATTTACAAAAAGACCTTTCATGCCGTTTTGCTCACACAGTTCAATCAACGGCATGGCAAGCGTTGTTTCAAAATTAACTACAATATTCGCCTTAACACCGACCGATTCACAAATTGCGGCAAGACCGATACACGAACCGATCGCATCAAAATCTGAAAATGAATGTCCCATCAACAGAACGTGATCGGATTTTTCAATAATCTCACAAAGAGCCGCCGCCACCGTACGCGATTTAATTTTTCCGCGTTTGTCCTTTTTCACACCGATGCCGCCGAAGAACTCAAAATTATCATCCTTCTTGATGGCAACTTGATCGCCGCCGCGTCCGCGAGCCATATCAAGAGCCTGTCGGGCACTGTTTTCACATTCTCTTACCGTCGGCTCCATACCGATACCGACAGACAGCGTGATACCCGAATCCTGACCGTCATATCGGTAGTTACGCACCAAATCAAGCAGATCAAATCGCTTGGCAGTCATTTTGCTGAAATTATCATATTCGGTCAATGCAAAATAACGCTCATCGGAATAACGTCTGAATACACAGTGGTTGGCATCCAGCCATGATGAAATGATCTTGTTGATTTCAGCGTATATAGTCGAAAAGTCAATATGGGAATACGTGTCTTCCGTGTGCTCCAATGAGTCTATATTGATCATCAAAGCAACCGGTCGCGTCTTCATATATGCCATTCTGAAACACTTCAATTGGGTATCTTCCACAAAATAAAGTGCCATCAGTTCCTCGTCATGCCGTACGGGCATAACAGTAAAATAAGTCCCCTTTATGTCGGCATCCACGCTGTATGGTAAGTTTTCCGTTTCAAAGAGATTGGAGACATCCAGACAATCCATTATGTCGGGTTGATCGAAATCGCATTTCTCAATAACAAGTTCATTGTATTTGTGATTATACCAAACCACGTTTCCCGACCTGTCACACAAAACGACCGCAAACGGGTACGATTCAAACTGCTTACGTTCATTCTCATCCAATCGCATGGATGCATTCAGTGCGGAGACCTGCTGTGAAAGACGTCTGAAATTGCGGAAAATTCTCAGATAACCGTACACCAACAACACAAACACAACAACCAACTCTACCGCACCCAATACAGTATTGTAGTGCAGTGTAATACCAGCGGAAACAGCGGCAATAAATATGGCAACTATGGTCGCGGAGTAAGATTTCAATACACCTTTCAGCAAATGCATTCACCTCATACCGTAAGAACGACCGGTATTATGACAGGACTTCTTTTGGTTTTTTCGTATATGGTTTTTGAGACAAAATCTCTCATTTTGGCTTTGAGGGCGTTTATATCCATTGAATATGCATCTGCAAAAGAATCTGCGGCAGCGGTGGCAATATCGGCTATGCAATCCACGATCTCGCCTGCTTCTTTTACATATACAAATCCTTTCGTCTGCACATCTACGGGAGCAATCAATTCCCCGGAATAACTGTCAAGTACGGCAGTAACAACAACAATACCGTCCTGTGACAAGCGTTTACGGTCACGAAGAACCGTATTTCCGACATCACCGATTCCAGAACCGTCAACAAACAAACGTCCCGCGGGAACGCTTCCCGTAACGGCAATTCTTTCTTCGGAAACTTCCACAAGTGAACCGATATCGGCAACTACAATATTCTCATGCGCAATCCCGATTGATTCGGCAAGCATGGCGTGCTTACGCATGTGCTTTTGCTCTCCGTGAACGGGAATAAAATATTTCGGACGCAATAAAGACATCATCATTTTCAGTTCATCCTGACTTGCATGGCCGGAAACATGAATTTCAAGATTGCGTTCATAATGCACATCGGCACCGAGTTTCATCAATTCATTGACGATATTGCCTACCGTTTTTTCATTGCCGGGTATGGGCGTAGCGGAAATTACGATACAATCGTTAGAACCGACCGTAACGCGCCTGTGATCGGACATAGCCATGCGCGACAATGCAGACATGGGTTCTCCCTGACTACCCGTTGTGATAATCACGATCTGATCGTCCGTATAGTTTTTAAGCCGTTCGATCGGAACGATCAACGTATCGGGTATATTTAAGTATCCGAGATCTTTACTGATACGCACAACATTTTCGAGACTTCGTCCGGATAGTGCAACCTTTCTGTTCAACTTCACCGCACAATCCATAATTTGCTGTACGCGGTGAATATTGGAAGCAAAAGATGCAACAATAATTCTCTTTTTGCCTGCTTTTCGGAACAGCATTTCCAACGACTCACCGACCGTACGTTCACTTGCGGTATACCCCGGACGCTCAGCATTGGTGGAATCGGACATCAGGCAAAGCACACCTTCATTTCCCAACTGAGCCAATCTTGCAAGGTCGATCATGCCACCGTCGATCGGTGTTGTGTCAATCTTAAAGTCACCCGTGTGAACGACCGTGCCCGCAGGCGTTTTGATCGCAAAACCGAGCGCATCGGGAATCGAATGATTTACATGAATTGCTTCTACGGAAAAATCACCTAAAGTGATTATATCTCCGGGACTTATTACGTGCATACTGATCGCATTCAGCAGATGATGTTCGGAAAGTTTTCCTTCGATCAATCCGCATGTCAGACACGTTGCATATATAGGAATATTGACATTGCGCAACAAATACGGCAAGCCGCCGATATGATCTTCATGTCCGTGTGTAATAAAAATACCGAGAATATTATCAGCATTGCGTTCGACATAGGAAAAATCGGGAATCACGAGATCAACACCGAACATTTCAGCATCCGGGAAAGCAATACCGCAGTCCACAAGAATGCAATCATTGCCGTATCTGAACATGGTCAGATTCTTGCCGATCTCATTCAAACCGCCGAGAAATGCGATCTGAAGTTTTTCCTTATTTTTAACCGCTGCAGGTACAACAGCTTGTAAACTCGCAGTTTCTTTTGTTTTTGCCTTGCTTTTTGATGTTCTGCCCTTATTGTTCTGTTTTGGTTTCTTATTCTCTTTTTTCACATCGGCAGAAACCTCCGTAACGGCAGGCTTCTTTTTTTGCTTTGCGGTTTTTTGTTTCGCTTGCGTGTTCGCGGAAGATCTATTTTTATTTTCTTCGTTTTTCTTTGTTTTAGGCATTATATCTCCTTACTATTAAATTACTATTATATGTAAACATTACGAATATGTCTTTCGTAATGTTATATTTTACTATGATTGTTATAAATTGTCAATAGAGCAGTTTCGTATTTTCAATTCCGCATCAGCAGATAATTCTCTTGAAATCTCCATGGAGTCCGCCTCTATCAACACGCGAACACGCTTTCCGTCGGAGTCGGGTTTCACTCTGATCACCCCGCGCTCATCCTCCCATTCAAAATAGCCGCTTCTCGTTTCAGACCGTTGCGCACCGTCATGAATAAGGTTGCGCCTGAATTTCATGGGGCTGACCGTATAATCAAAATAAAAATGCCTGACATACTGTTCCGGAAGTTCATCAGATAATTGAGCAAGCGTCATTTTTGTTCTTTTGATAATATCAAGCAACTTTACGATACAAAACACGCCGTCAAAAGACCAAAGATTTGACTCAGCAAGCCCGTATACTGCATCATCGAAGTCTTTTTGCCCTTCATAAAGACGATAGGATCTACAATTCATTTTAACTGCAAGATCATCAATCAGGCTCGGTGCTTCCTCATTTATAACAACATCTTTACTTTTCTTAAAAGCATCATACGCACAAATGCAAAGAATCCTGTCATACGAATATGCGTGTTCGTTTTCGACAGCATAGAATTTTTCGCCGTGTCGGTCAATAATAAACAAAAGACCGCCATAGCCGTTTATATACCGATTGCTCTTTAACACAGATGTCATCAGCTCATAGATGATTTTATTGTCGCATTCAACGGCTATCGGAATTTGCATTTCCGAGATCGGCAACATATGTGAAAGAATTGATTTGTAGATCGCACTCAGCGGCTCCATATAAAAGACATCCGACAATGTCGATATTTCCGCATAGGAAAAATTACGAAAGCGGTACGCCGAATCGATTGATCGTTCCGCTTTTCCCGTCAGCGGAATACAATTTTTAGCGGAAAATGCGACCTGTAAATCAGCCTCGTCAGATGTTACACAGATAAAAAAGTCCAAATCACAATACTGTGTAAACAAAGCACGCTGTGCCCTGAAAACCGTTCCGAAGTCATAAACCGTTTTTCCGCAGGACTGTATCCCCGTTCGAATTGCATTTTTATATAGTTGCGAAAGGTGCGAACCGTCACACGCTACGCCGATTCTGCTGTTATTACGATCTGAAGCCACTGCCATACCTAAAAGCATTGCCTGCTGCGGCATAATCGTTTCAAACGCTTTTCCGTAGGTTCCGCTTGCAGTTACCGTAAACTGTCGTGGGATATCTTCCGCATTGGATGAAGTGATCACTTTTGAATCTTCAACCGTACTGCCGGCGGACAACTTGACTCCCGATGCTATTTTAACAAAATTATGCAAGTGCGAATAGCCCGCGATCACTGCATCCGAAAGCACACGGGAATAGGCACCTATAACACACGATCTGCCGATATAACAACCGTTCAACTCGACATTCGACGCAACACTGCAATCTTCATCCATAACAGTATAACTTATTTTGCAAGCAGATTCGATTTTACATCCGGCCGAAAGTACAGAGCAAGGACCGATCGTACAGTTATCACCGATTTGCACGTCACCGGCAATAACACATGGTGCAAAAACCATCGATCCGTTCGGCAACATTGTATTTTCCGTGATAAGAGAACCGTCTTTCCGAATTTTTCCGTATTCGCCGTTCAACGCCTTGTAATTGGATTCCATATACGCTTTGGCATCCCCCAGATCGCCCCAATTACCATTCGCTGTTATGCATTTAAACACACTGTTTTTCTTCAGCAACTGTACAAACAGGTCATGTGCAAAATCATACATTCGGTCAGTCGGAATCATATTCAAAACAGAGCCTTTCAGAAAATAGATGCCTGTATTGATCATATCGGATTCCGCCTGCGCCCAGGACGGCTTTTCAACAAAGCGAACAATCTCATGTTCTTCATTCACGCATACGGTTCCGTATTCGCGCGGATCATCACGTCGGTCACAAATGATGCTGACGGTAGCATCGGTTCTTTGATGTTCTTCATACGCTTTTCGGAGATCGTAACTGAAAATATTGTCACCGCTGATAACAAGCACATCATCTCCCGTGTTGTGAACGGCGTTTTTGACGCTGCCGGCCGTCCCGAGCGGATGTTCTTCAACAACAAAGTGTATGGGAACCGTATAATTGTTGGATTGCACGTACGCAATGATCTGCTCGGCTTTGTAACCGAGTGTAAGATAAATTTCATCAGCTTGTGCATCAATCAGTTTTTCAATGAGAATGTCGATGATCGGTCGTCCGCAAATGCTCAACATCGGCTTTGGGATCACCTCTGTGATCGGTCGCATTCTGCTTCCGACGCCACCGCACATAACAACTGCTTTCATGCAAATTCCCCTTTCATTCAGCACACATTTATTTATATGATTTTTCATAACAAGTATTGACTTGTCTTGCCGTTTTAGACCGTGAAAGAAGAATTGATGATTGCTTTTTTAAGGGGAATATGGTATCCTGTTCCCCATGGAGGTCGTTGCCATTGGATAATAAAGTGATAATATATACAGACGGTGCTTGCTCAAAGAACCCCGGTCCCGGCGGATACTGTGCAATTTTGACTTACGGAAAATATGAAAAAGTTGTCAGCGGCGGAGAACCGCACACAACAAACAACCGTATGGAACTTCGCGCCGTAATCGAAGGACTGAAAGCCCTTAACCGTGCTTGTAACGTAACGGTCGTTTCCGATTCCAAATATGTTTGCGATGCAATCAATCAACACTGGATTGATTCATGGCAAAAAAATAATTGGAAAAAAAGCAACAAGGATCCCGTTCTGAATCCGGGACTTTGGAAAGAACTCCTGCAATTGATGCAGATTCACAGCGTCCGCTTTGAATGGATCAAAGGTCATGACGGACATCCGTATAATGAACGTTGCGACAAGATCGCAGTTGAACAGTATATGCAATACCGAACAGAGCCATCCTGACGGATGACTCGTTCTTTTTTATATGATAATACAGATCAATCCGCTGCATCCCTCATTGATAATGCGTTCCAATGTCTGTTGCAGTTTCATTCTTGCCTCATTTGGCATGTGCATCAACTTGTTGCGCAAACCTTCGTTTACAAGTTCATTCAATGAAGTGCCGAATATATTTGATTCCCATATCTTTGCGGGATTCTCTTCAAATTCTTTCAACAAATACATAACAAGATCTTCGCTCTGTTTTTCACTGCCGACGATAGGTGCGACCTCTGTTGTTATATCTGCTTTCATCATATGAATGGACGGTGCAGATGCTTTCAGCCGTACACCGTAACGACCGCCTTGCTTCATAATTTCAGGCTCTTCAAGTGTCAGTTCGTCAATGGATGGCATCACGATTCCGTAACCCGTTGCTTCTACTTCCTGCAATGCCGCTTCCAGTTTTTCATATTTCTTTTTGGCATAAGCCATTTCTTTCAACGTCGCAATGAGCATCGCATCGGACGTGATCTGAACCCCTGAAACTTCTGAAATCTGCTGATAGAATAACGAGTTATCAAAACCGACTTGAATGCTGGCCGTTCCATTGGCCGGATTCAATTCGCTGTCGTTGACACTGACAATGTTTGTGATTTCAGCCAAGGATGCTGTAAATGTTTCCACATTTCGCAAACAATGAAGCGGTACTGTCAATTGACGCAATTTATTCAGAAATTCAGCCTTGAATCCTTCAGAGGATGAAACATCGGAAAACCAAGCAGGACAACGAATATCCACTCTGCGAACCGGAAACTCATATAGGATCTTCATAAGTATTTCTTTGATTTCATCTTCTTCAAGTTCAAGACAATTGACGGGAATCACGGGAACTTCATAGCGTTCGGTCAATTCAACCGCCATTTCCGTTGCAGACGCACTATGGGGATACATACAGTTCAGCAAAACAACAAACGGTTTGTCGATCTGTTTCAATTCCTGTATCACACGTTCTTCGGCCTCTGCGTATTCATCTCGCGGGATATCGCTGATGCTTCCGTCACTTGTCACAACAAGCCCGATTGTCGAGTGATCGGTAATAACTTTTCTCGTTCCGATCTCTGCGGCCATGTTAAATGGAATCTCCTCATCAAACCACGGTGTTTTCACCATTCTCGGAGCTTCATCTTCAAAATACCCAAGCGAAGACGGAACGATGTAGCCCACACAATCCACCATACGCACACGTATATTCAGATTACCGTCCACCGCAATCGATGCCGCCTTTTCGGGGACAAACTTAGGTTCTGTAGTCATGATCGTTCGCCCTGCAGACGATTGCGGTAATTCGTCGATCATTCGTTCACGGACAAAGCCGTCATCCATATCAGGAATGATCAGTTTTTCAAAAAAGCGTTTGATAAAAGTTGATTTTCCGGTTCTTACAGGCCCTACCACACCAATGTATATATCACCGCCTGTTCTTGTTGCAATGTTCTGGTATATCGCTGTTCCGGTCATACTTATTCCTCCGTTAAAAAATTACACACAGCATGATATGCAATACGTTCAGTGATTCAATAACAGCAGCGTTTGATCTTCTTTGATAATATCCTCATGCAGATCGTTCAGCACACGCAGAGATTGAACGGGCACGCGATTTTCTTTTGCAATTGCCCAAACTCCTTCGCCGGGTTGCGCAAAATACAGGGAGATCAAACAGACATCTTCAGGCTCTTTTTCCTCGAGTGAATACGAATCAACATAGCGAATCGTCTCTTCACCGATCACACAACCGACCAGATCCAATTCTGCTTTCAGCGTCAACCCGTCTGCCGTCTTTGCACAACTGACACCCTTACACACGATACTGCCGAAAACACAGCCGAGATCACACGATGCGAGATCTTTTACCTGTTCAAATGCAATCTTACGTACGATGTATTGGCACTCCGAATCAACTTGAATAACCGCACAGACTTCAATCGTACCTTTGGCTGTTATTTTTCCCGATTCAAGATGCAACGTATAATCCGTTGCATTCTGGTAAGCGGCAAGAATCTGCAAATCGGTGTATTCGTTTTTCTCAACATGAACCGAACAAAGAAAATTCTCCGAGATCGGTCTGCAACAAACTCCCGTCAAGCCATCATCATAATGGACATTCGCGTGCTTTCTAACGGCAAACAGGTCTTTCACAACAGGGATAATCACCTGTGCGCCCGCAATGATAACCGTATTTACACTCAATGAAACGTCACATTCACCGTTTTCGCGAAAACTCAAGTTAAGTTTCTGCGGATCAAAAACTACATTACAGATATCCGTTTCAAGTACGCCGTAAAGATCAATAACCTGTGAAAAGGCTATATTCTCATTATATTTGAATATCGTATTCTCTTTTTCATGCAAACAGGAAAGTTGCATATCAAGATACCCCTTGATAAGGATCTTATCATTGACAAGTTTCACTTCCGTTGTACTCACACGACAGGACTCCATCAAAACTCTGCTTTCTTTCAGCCGTTCATCCTGCACGGAAAATGATTCGCTGATCACGAATGAGCCGCTGTAATGCACATGAAGATCAAAAAACTCCTTATCTGCACGCAAAACCTCAACATCTGCCGCTATATCGGGTTTTAATTGAAGCGTCACCGGTTCCGACACTTCTGTTGTAACCGCAATCGATGCTTTCACATCCACTCGCCTGGGTCCAATGGCTCGGTATGTTGACGAAACAACATTTTGAGAACACTGTACCACTGCATTGTTGACCGTTTTTTGCAATACTGCATTTTTTGAATAGCGAACTTCAGAGGTAAACAATTGCATCCTGTTATCTGCATCACAGTACAGCAGACGTATTTCGGCAACAGCATCCATAACAACCCTGTCGTTCTCTACACTGCAATGCTCTGCATAAGGTTTAACCTGGCAAAACAGGATCCTGCAAATGTCGGGATAATAATCAGGTAAATGCAACTGCGTTTCCATCAAATGTTCTTTTACCTCCCGACAAACACACTTTTTGTACCGCAAAACATCGTTTAATTGTTCCATACGAACGCTCCTTGTAATCATTGTTTCACTAATACATATTCGTACTTGCATTTCTCTATTCCCGCTTTGTCCAAAAAAAACAGATGCTACGGAATAAACCGTAACATCTGTTAAAATTATTTTAAAGAAAAAACCGCTTTTAAGATTCCTTTCATACATTTTGGGCTGTTCAGAACAACAATCTTCACCGAATACCCTCCCCTCAGCATCTGGAAATACAAAATCCGGTGCCGACGAGTAACAGCGAAATGACGACCAAGATCAGTTTTTCGGGAAAACAACACCCGGCCAACAAGCCGATACCAAAAGCGCATACAATCAATCCGCAAGAACGAAATTTATACATAGCAAGCCTCCACCTCGTCGAAACCGAATTGGTACCTGCTACATTATACGCAAAAAATACTGCGATGTTTCTGCGTTTTTTGGATGTTTGTTATTTTTTATCCCATTCTTTGAAATCTTTCACTTCCATATACATAGATTCATAACTTTCATGCCTTGATCTCGCAATATCACCGCGTTCCACTGCGGCAAGAATTGCACATCCCTTGTCTTTCAGATGTGCGCATCCCGTAAAACGGCAAGTGCCGATATACTCGGAAAATTCAGGAAAACAATCTTCCAGTTCTTCTTTTCTGATAAAATCATAGCGTTCATCTTTTTCCATAGAAGAAAATCCGGGTGTATCTGCAACAAGTCCATCCCCGAAACGGTAAACGGAAACACAACGTGTTGTATGTTTCCCGCGACCGAGTTTCTTGCTGATTTCATTGGTTTGCAAGCAAAGTTCGGGACACAAGGCATTCAACAGCGAAGATTTTCCGACGCCGGTATTTCCGGTCAAAACGCTCAATCCCGCCGAAAACAAGTCATGCAACGCATCAATGCCTTCACCGGTAACGGAAGAACACTGATATGTCTTGATACCGGCTTTTTCATACAAAGCACACCATTCGTCGCAATCAAAAAGATCGCTCTTGGTAAACACTACGATCGGCTCCGCCGAACGATGAACCGCAATGGCTGACATTTTATCAATCACATACAAGTTCGGTTTCGGATCTGCGGCAGATGCAACAATAATAAGTCTATCGACATTGGCGACGGGCGGTCGCAGAAACACATTGCGACGCTCCTCGATTACAGTGATCGCACCGACGTTTTCACCGTCCGTTTCGGCCGTAACAAAGTCGCCGACCAAAGGAGATAAACTGCGGTTTCGGAAACTGCCTTTGCACTTACAGGTGTAAACACCGTCAGCGGCTTCCACATCATAGAAGCCGCTGATAGATCTTAAAATTCGTCCTTTGATAACTTTCATAGACTACTGACCTTTAGAAGATAATAACATCTCCCTGTGTGGTATCCTCCGGTTCAAACACGGGAGGAGCATCTGTCGGAGGTTCGGTTGTCTGCGTGGTCGATTGCGGTTCGGTTGCCTGTTGCGTGGTACTTTCGGGTTCAGTGGGAGTCGGAATAATGGGTGCTGCGCTCGAAGGTTCAACCACCTGAACGGACGGATCCTCAAGTTGCGTACCGAGACTTACGTAAATGGTGATCGCTGTTGATTTATCATACTGCGCATAATCACTTGCAACGGGACTCTGACTTACGACCATACCTGCAGCATCGGGGCTTTCAATTTCTTTCACGGTTACATTCTTGAATCCGGCCGCTGTCATAGCATCCACGGCTGCAGTTTTTGTTTTACCGACAACATTGGGCACGGAAATTTTCTTCTCCGTCATTTCAGAACGATAGCTGATAGATATCTTTGCGGGTTCAACCGTAAAGTCAATATCACCTGCATAAATCAGCGTATCATCGGCATAGATCTTGAACATATTTTCAGTTCCGGAACCCGAAACACCCATAACAAATTTACTGCCGTCAAATTTCTGTCCGTCATAGGAATCATAATATTCGTCATTAACGTACAGATAAACGATTCCCGTCTTACCGGTATTGGGCAAGGTAATGCTGAAAGAGACGGAATTTGCAGAATCAACACCCGTACCGACAACAATATTAACAGCCGAACCGAGAGCAACTTTGTAATCGGAATCAGCCACGGGAGACTGGGAAATTACGTAACCTTTCAAAGATGCGGAACTTGCTTCGTACGAAACACTTGCAACAAGACCTTGTGCGCGGATCTTTTGTTCTGCAACTGACTTCAACGAACCGACAACATTGGGTACGCTGACAACAGACGTGTTGATCGATGAAGCATAATACACCGTTACTTTTTTCAGCGTTTCAAGCATCGTTCCTGCAACCGGATCGGTACGGATAACATTGCCGATCGTTTCGTTTTCGGCAAACACAGGCATCAACACAACGGTAAAGCCGTATGCGCTCAATTCGCTTTTTGCTGTCATATAATTTTTGCCGACAACATCGGGTATTGCGATCTGAGACGTAGCCGAACGGGCTATGGTCAATTTAACGACCGTGTCCTTTGTCATGGTTGCGGCGGCTTCGGGAGTTTGCGCACAGATTCTTCCTGCTTCAAATTCGCTGTTGAGAACATAAACAGGATTTTCAAATTTAATATTCGGATATTTTGCCTTCACCTCATCAAAGGTCATATTCATAAAGTTCGGGACTTCAATTTCTTCTGCTCCGAATTTTTCAGAAAGATAGGAAAAAACTTTACCGATCTTACTGTCTTCATTATCGCTGAAGTAGCCGGCAAGCGGATCATAAAACACCATAAGCATAACAAATCCGACAACAGCAACAAGCAAAGCGGACAAAACCGACAAAAGCGGTACGGTCAGATTCCTACCTCTGAATTCATATTCGTCATCATCGTCATCTGTAATCATTTCATCCTCCGCAGGCTCGTCCTCAACTGTCTGTTGTGCTTGGTCGTCGATCACAGGCTGTGACGGAGCCGCAAAATCACTGACCTGCGCAACCGGCAACGGCTGTGCACTGACAGAAAGGTACTTTGTGGGATCCTTATCAACAAAATACGTATAATCAAATTTGATCAAAGGATCGCGTTTTAACACGTCCAGATCCAACAACATCTCTGCCGCACTTTGGTAGCGGTCTTTCGGATTTTTCTGCATGGCACGCATGGTGATCTGTTCGAGCCCTACGGGAATATCTCCGTTCAGCACGGTCGGGCGAATAGCATCCTTTTGCAAGTGCATAACAGCAATATCATTTGCATCTTTTGCATCAAAAGGAACACCGCCTGTCAACATTTCATAAAGAACGATACCTACGGAATATACGTCGCTTTTTGCATCCGTGTACTCGCCTCTGATCTGTTCAGGAGATACATAATGAACAGAGCCAATGGCAGACGTATCTTCCTTGTCCTTTACGTCACCTCTGTTAAATCGTGCAATACCGAAATCGGTCACTTTGATGGTACCGTTTTGCAACAAAAGAATATTTTGGGGTTTGATATCTCTGTGTATGATTCCCTTGTCATGTGCGTGTTGCAAAGCGCGAAGGATCTGCGCAACAATAAGCAAAGCATCTTTCCATGCCAGATTGCCTTTTCGTACAATGTATTCTTTCAGGTTGATCCCTTCAATATGTTCCATTACGATATAAAGAAGATCCTCACCGAAGTTTACATCATACACTTTGACAATGTTTGGATGCGACATAACAGCAATTGCCTTGGATTCATTCTTAAAACGCTGTCTGAATTCTTCGTTTGTAAGGTACTGGTCTTTCAAAATCTTTACGGCAACCGTTCTGTTTTCAATGCGATCCAACGCTTTGTATACGACCGCCATGCCGCCGACGCCGATGATTTCCTGCATTTCATAGCGTCCGCCGATCACTTTATTCAAATAGTTCATCAAAATGATGTCACTCCTTTATTTTTCAATCACAACAACAGAAATATTATCTCTGCCGCCTGCCTGATTGGCACTCTGAATCAATTCCGAAGGCAAGTCATCCACATTGCTGTCTTTCAGCATTTGCCAAATCCTTTGCTCACTGATCATATTCGTCAATCCGTCGGAACAAATCAACAGTTTATCTTTCCTTGTAAAGGGAACCGTCACAATATCAACGTCCACACTTTCTTCCACACCCAAAACACGGGTAATGATATTGCGGTCAGGTGCATATCGGGCTTCTTCTTCCGTAATCAGACCGGCATCTATGCGTTCTTGCACCAACGAATGGTCGTGAGTAATTCGAATGATTCCGTTTTTATCCGCAATATATGCCCTGCTGTCGCCGACATAAGCGCAGACGATGCAATCTTTTAATACGATTGCGGCAACAACGGTTGTTCCCATTCCGTAATGCTCACGTTCTTTGCAACTGTCATCATGTACAATAATACCTGCCGCGATTACGGCAGAACGCAACAAATACTGTGCAGAAAGCGGAGTCATATCACGGTGATAACCGTTCTGAATGCGTTCACTGATAAACTCAAGGGCCATTTTTGATGCGACTTCGCCGGCCAATGCACCGCCCATACCGTCGCAAACGATCCCCCAGGCATAATCGTTGTTAAATGCTCCTGCCTCGCAGGAGTCTTCATTGGAAGAACGAACAATACCCTTATCTGTCATAAAAGCAAATTGCAAGTACTGTCACTCTCCTTTCATTTTCTTCTTTCTCAACTGTCCGCAGGCGGCATCAATATCTGCACCCAAAGTTCTGCGTACAGTCGTATTGATTCCGCGCGCTTGCAAAATTGCGGCAAACTGTTGCACTCTCTGCGGTGTGCTTCCGATACAGCCGGTCTCATCAACCGCATTTACCGGTATCAAGTTGACGTGACAAAGCATACCTTTGAGCCTTTTTGCAAGCTCAATTGCGCATTCATCCGTATCGTTTTTACCGCGTACCATCGAATACTCAAACGAGATTCGTCTGGATGTAGTTTTCACATAATCCCGGCAAGCTTTCAGCAATTCGTCCACAGGCCATTTGCGATTGACCGGCATCATGGAGCTGCGCAATTCATCATTCGGTGCATGCAGAGAAACAGACAGCGTAAATTGCATATTCTCTTTCGCCAAGTCGTAAATCTTAGGTACGATACCGCACGTGGACAGAGAAATATTGCGCATACTCAAATTCAATCCGTCTTCATGTGTTGCAAGTTTCAAAAAACGAACGGTGTTATCATAATTATCAAGCGGCTCTCCCATCCCCATCATAACGACGTGAGACACGCGTATGCAAGCATCCTTTTGTGCGGCAAAGATCTGTGCAAGAATTTCGGAGGCCGTCAAACTGCGAACCACACCGCCGAGCGTTGAAGCACAGAACGTGCAACCCATTCTGCAACCGACTTGTGATGACACGCAAAGTGAATAGCCGTACTTATATTTCATCAGCACCGACTCAACAAATTCGCCGTCATTTAACCGAAAAAGATACTTAACAGTACTATCATACAACGAAATCTGCTTATTTTCAATAGTACAATGAAATATTTCGGCTATCTCATTTAATTTATCACGAAGTTGTTTCGGAATATTTGACATTTCATCAAATGATTCCACGCCGTCTATATGTAACCAACGAAAGATTTGCTTCGCACGAAAGGAAGGTAGATTCATTTCCTTGCAAAAGCAGGTCAATTCATCGGGAAGCATCGAACGTATATCCGTTTTCAAGGCGACACCTCCGCACATCTTTTCATTTTTGCTATGAAAAATCCGTCTTTATCACCATCGGGAAGCACTGTCAAAAAATCGGTATCCGACAGTTTTTCAGCAGTAAAATCACTATGTTCAGACAAAAAACGGCGGCAGATATCTTCATTTTCAGCAGGATTCAACGTGCAGGTCGAGTATACCAAAACACCGCCGTTTTTCACCATTTGCGAACAATTTGAAAGAATATCATATTGCAAAGCAGGTAAACGATCGATCTCATCTCTGTTTTTATAACGAATCTCAGGTTTTCTGCCGATCACTCCGAGACCTGAACACGGAACATCGCACAAAACACGGTCTGCATTACGAATTGTGTTTCTCAAATACACGGCGTCCGAACAAACAGTTTCAAGACAATCTATACCAAGTCGCTTTGCGTTTTCTGAAATCATATCCGTTTTGAACGGATGAACATCACACGCAACAATGCGTCCGCGATTACCCATCTTATAGGCACTGGTAAAACTTTTTCCGCCCGGTGCGGCACAGCAATCCACAAAAAAATCATCGGGCTGACAGTCGAGAATTTCGCAACACAATTGCGAAGAATAATCCTGCACATGAAACAAGCCGTCCGAAAAGTGACGGCATTTTGAGAGATCTCCCGTATTTTTGAGGATCAGTGCATCTTGGATTCCGCTGACGGGTTCGCATTCAATACCGTCAGCAAGTAACAATTTCTGCAACACATAGGTGTTCGTTTTAACAGTGTTCACACGAACATACAAATGATTCTCCCCCTGTGCAGAAGCCAAAATCTGCTCTGCATTCTGCAATCCGTAAGATGTAATATAGTGTTCGACAAGCCATTCAGGACATGAATAGCGAATACTCAGATCGTACACAGAATTCTCCGTTTGCGGATATTGAACACCGTATTGTGCAACTTTGCGTAAAACAGCATTCACAAGTCCTGCCGCAAAAGCACAACCGTTCTTTTTGACGCTCTTTACCGCTTCATTCACGGCGGCACTGTGCGGAATCTTATCCATGTACAACAACTGATAAGCACCGATTCGTAACACCGTCAGCACTTGCGGTTTCAATTTTTTGATCGGTTGAGAAAGGTGTTTTGACAGAAAGAAATCCAAAGTGATCTTTCGTTCCGTCACACCGAATACAAGAGCTGTCGCTAACTGAATATCCTGATGCGACAACTCTTTTTTTGAAAAATATGAATGCAGGGCAACCGTCGAATACGCTTGCTCGCGTTCCATTTTTTGCAATATATCAAATGCACAGTCACGAGCCGCAGACATATCGTTTTCTCCTTTAATTGCGGCGTCTTCCGCCGAGGAATATCATAACAAAACGCAACAGATTGGCAAGCGTTACCGCCAAAGAAGCCACATACGTCATAGCCGCAGCACGAAGGACTTTGGTTGCACTCTTTGATTCATCCTCTCCCAGCAATCCCGTTTCATTGATCACGGCAATCGCACGGTTGCTTGCATTCAATTCGACGGGTAATGTTACCAACTGAAAAATCGCAATGGCAGAATAGAGTGCCAGTCCGATCAGAATCAGGGGTTCAAATGCAAGATAATAGCCAAACAAAGCAAGCGGAATGCCGATGAAAGAACCGATCCTGCAAACAGGAAGGATCGAATTGCGCACACGGATAGGTGCGTAATTCTGTGCATGTTGCGCCGCATGTCCCGCCTCGTGTGCAGCGATACCGACGGCCGCTACGGAAGTGCTGTTGTAAACACCGTCCGAAAGACGGATAACATTGCTGCGCGGATCATAATGATCCGTCAGTTTTCCGTGCGTCTGTTCAATCTTCACATCGTAAATTCCGTAATGGCGAAGCACTGCCGCCGCGGCTGCAGCACCCGTTATTCCGCGGGAATTCATAACTTTAGACATTCTGTTGTACGTACTCTTTACCATAATCTGCGCAATCACGGAAAGAAGAAATGCAGGTACAACAAGAAACAGGTAATAAGGATCAAAATACATAGTCAAAACCCCTTTTTAATCACCGAGAACGGTTTTTGGTTCTATCGCACGACCGCGCAGAAATACATCTGCATCCATCCTCTTTGAACCTTCCAATTGAATGCTCAACAATTGCAGACAAGTGTCATTTCCGCAACGAACGAAAATATTTCCGTCAAAACAAACAACTTCACCGATAGCATTTCCGTAAATTTTTTCAGAAACACGCGAAACATGGATTTTCAAAGTTTTACCGTTTAATCTTGTAAAAGCAACAGGCCACGGATGCATGCCTCTTACAAGGTTATGAATAACATTTGCAGGTTGATTCCAATCAACAACAGCCATTTCTTTTTTGAGTACGGATACATAAGATGCATTTTCGTCCTGCTGTTTTTGCGGAGTAATTTCACCTTTTACAAAAGCATCAAGCGTCTTTAACAGAATCGGGCCTGTCATTACAGCCAAACGGTCAAACAGTTCCCCCGCCGTTTCATCTTCGGGAATTTCCGTTTCTTCCTGCATCAAAATGTCACCCGTGTCCAATCCGACGTCCATCAGCATCGTCGTAAGTCCGGTCTTTTTATCTCCGTTGAGTACAGACCACTGGATCGGTGCAGCCCCTCTGTATTGCGGCAACAACGAACCGTGGACGTTGATACAGGCATATTTCGGCAAATCAAGAATATTTTTCGGCAAGATTTTACCGAAAGCAGTCACCACAATAAAATCAGGCGTCTGCGATGCAATCATGTCGAACGATTCCTGTGTTTTCATAGATACCGGCTGAAAAACAGGTATATTTTGTGCAATTGCATACTCTTTGACAGGAGACGGTGTCAGAATCTGCTTTCTGCCCTGCGGCTTATCGGGCTGTGTGACAACAAGCGTGACGTCATACCCGTTTTCACACAAGGCTTGCAAGGAAGGAACAGCAAAATCGGGCGTACCCATAAAAACAACTCGCATCATTATCCCTCCGTCGGATACAGAGATTCACCAGGTGCCAAACGGTCGGAATAGAGAATGCCGTCCAAATGATCGATTTCATGACAGAAACAGCGTGCCATTAAATCCGTACCGTTATAAGCGTGCACTTTTCCGAATCGGTCCTGCGCATGAATGCGAACGCTTGCAGGTCTTTTAGTAACGCCTGCTCTTCGCGGCAACGACAGACACCCCTCTGCTTCGCACTGTTCACCGGATTGCTTAACAATTTCGGGGTTGATCAGTTCAACAAATTTTCCGTCTACATTGACAATAACGACTCTGCGCAACACGCCGACCTGCACGGCGGCAAGCCCGAGTCCTTCCGCTTTGATCAGCGTATCTTTCCTGTCATCAAGCAGTTCAAAAAGTCGTTCGTCAAAATTTTCAACCGGTCTGCTTTTTTTGCGAAGAATCGGATCATCATCCGTTCTGATCGTACGTAACGCCATAAATAATCACCTCGTGCCGTGGCACTTTCCTTTCTGATTTTATACGGTGGTTTGCGGATTCATGTCCGCAAAGATTGAAATATTTTTATATTCTTTATTGTTATCAAACTGTTTAAGAAGATCAGACAGAAATGCTCTGAAAGCAAGCGTATTTTTGCACTTTATAAGCAATCTTTGTCTGTATTTATTACTGATTTTAGCAATTCTGGGCGGTTGCGGACCGAGTACAATCAACTTTTGTTTTTGTTCACTTGCATCGTTCGCAGCAACCAACGTATTCAAAAATGCTTTTGCGGCATCATTCACCTTTTGTTGATCTACACCGGAAAAACCGATCACACAAATGTCACAGTACGGAGGATAGATCATTGCCTTACGAATTGCGATCTCATCGGCATAAAACCGTTTATAATCCTGTTTGCAAGCCAGTTGCAAAACGCCGTTATCAGGAACCAACGTCTGTATAACAGCACGTCCGGGAGTCACGGAACGACCGGATCTTCCGATAACCTGTGTCAACAGGTCAAATGAATTTTCCGCCGATCGGTAATCATCATTATACACCTGTTGGTCTATGTTTACAACGCCGACAAGTGTTACATTCGGAAAATCCAAGCCTTTTGCTATCATTTGTGTACCGAGCAGGATATCATACTCCCCTTTTTCAAATGCCGCAAGTGCCTTTTCGTGTGCATGACGTACGCCGACCGTGTCCGCATCCATACGTAAGATCTTCGCCTCTTTGAAACGGTGTTGCAACTCTTCTTCAAGACGTTGCGTACCGACACCTGCATAACGGATATTCGGTTCTCCGCAAGAAGGACAAGACTCTGTGAAACTTGTCGAATAGCCGCAATAATGACACATAAGACGGTTATTTGCGGCATGATACGTCAAAGAAATGCTGCATGAAGGGCAAGTCATAACCTGTTTGCAAGAACTGCATACAACAAAGGTATTATACCCTCTCCTGTTCATCAG
>JAFQKN010000185.1 GCA_017396895.1 Clostridia bacterium | reverse complement strand
GCAAGTTTTTCTGTCGTTTGAAGCAAAATCGGTCAAACAGAACGGCAAAACGTAAATTAAAAATGATAAAACAATCAAATTGTTTCCACTCGTTTAGCATTTAGCGTTTTGCGTTTAGAACTTGTAAATCATAATTTACTTCATAACGAACTGAACTAAACCACCCGTTACAAGGAGATATAACCATGCTCACAAGCAAGCAAAGAGCCGAATTGCGCGGACAGGCCAATTCACTCGAACCGATCTTTCAGGTCGGCAAAAACGGTCTGACAGACGCTTTTTTAGCGCAGTTGGAGGGAGCCATTGCCCTTCGTGAACTGATGAAAATTAAAATTTTGCGTGAAACATCCCCCGTGGATGCACGCACCGCCGCAGACGAAATTGCGGCACACCTGCAAGCGGATGTGGTACAGGTGATCGGTAATATCATCGTTTTGTACCGCGAAAATCCGGAACTGCACAAACCCGAACCCAAGAAAAAAGCAGATCCGCATAAAAAGCCCGCCACCAAAAAGGGACGTGCCTACGAAAAGAAAGAACCTGCCAAGAAAAGCGAGCGCAGTGAGCGTTCTTTCACGGTCGATCGCGGCGGCAGAAGCAACCGCCAGGGACAGCGCGGCGGCAGAGGTAAAAAATGAGAATCGGCATTTACGGCGGTTCGTTCAATCCGCCGCATCTCGGACACAGGCGTCTTGCGGATTATATGTGTGAAAACCTGCAACTGGACAAGTGCATCATTATGCCTGCTTTTGTGTCGCCGTTCAAGGTGCAAAAAAACGATATGGCGGCGGCTGACCACCGTTTGCAGATGTGCCGTCTGGCATTCTCTGCACCGCAGTATGAAGTCAGTTCCCTTGAAATCAGTGCGGCCGAAACATCCTATACTTTGCACACCTTGCAGAAACTGAAACTGCAATATCCCGATGACGAGTTGTATTTGATCATCGGTTCGGATATGCTGTTGACGTTCAACAAATGGTATTGCTGGCAGGAAATATTGCAACTGTGCACCCTCTGTGCGGTATCGCGCGGAAATGATGACCCGATGCAGGAACTTGAGACCTTTGTCCGACAGCATTTGTCCGCCTTCGGTGCGGTGCGCATTTTTCCCTTTGTACCCTTGCAGATCAGTTCCACGGTTTTGCGTGCGAACATAAAAAACAAAGCCGACACGAGTGCATTTTTGCACCCCGATGTTGCAAACTATATACAAAAACACGATCTTTATATTTGAGGAAAACGACCGTGATCTACGACGAAAAAACCTATCTTGCAGACCTTCGCGCCCGTCTGGATGATTACCGCTTCACCCACAGCCTGAACGTGGCAAAAACGTGCCGCGAACTTGCAAAACTGTATGGCTGTGACGAAGAAAAAGCCTATTTTGCGGGACTTCTGCACGATGTGTTCAAGAATGAGCCGAAAGAAAAAATGCTTGCCTTTTTTGAACAAAACGGCATTGTGCTGACCGATTGCGAACGCAGTGCACCCAAACTTTGGCACGCCATAGGCGGCAGTGTGTATCTGCAGAAAACGTACGGATTTGACGAGGAATTTATCCGTGCGGTGCGTTACCACACCACGGGCAGAGCCGATATGGGGTTGTTGGAAAAAATTCTGTTCTGCGCCGATTTTATTTCTGCGGAACGTGACTACCCCGGTGTGGACGATATGCGCGAACGTGTCAAGGTCAGTTTGGAATACTGCATGGAGGAAGGGTTGCGTTTTACCGTTGACGAACTGGTCAATGCACTTCTTCCCGTACATCCCGACACCATCCATGCATTTAATGAGATTTGTTTGCAAAAGAAGAAATAAAAATACAATTCCATACCAAGAAAGAAGGAATGTGAATGGATAAGAAGTTAGAAATCATCATCAAAGCACTTGATGATAAAAAGGCAAGAGATATTCAGGTGCTCAAGGTCACGGATCTGACCGCCATCGGCGATTATTTCGTCATTGCAGGCGGCACATCCAACACCCACGTGCGTTCCCTTGCCGAAGAAGTGGAATTCAAACTCGAAGTAGCAGGCATTGAACTGCGCGGCATTGAAGGCAGAGCCACAGGCTGGATCCTTCTGGATTGCTACGATGTTCTGGTGCACATTTTCATGCCCGAAGTGCGCGATACCTATAATCTTGAACGTCTTTGGGGCGATGCCGAACCCGTTGATATCGACGGTTTACTGTGTGAATAATCGGAAAGGATTTCAATAGATATGAACTACGATTTTAAAACAAGCGAAGCAAAATGGCAACAGCGCTGGGAAGAAGCAAGAGTCTTTGAAGCGCAGGACGATTTTTCAAAGCCCAAATTCTACGGTCTTGTGGAATTTCCCTATCCCTCGGGTGCAGGTATGCACGTCGGGCACATCAAGGCCTATTCCGGGCTTGAGGTCATTTCCCGCAAGAGAAGAATGGAAGGCTACAACGTGCTTTTCCCGATCGGATTCGATGCGTTCGGTCTGCCCACCGAAAACTCCGCCATTAAGTTTAATACACACCCCAGAATACTGACCGATAAAAATATCGAGAAGTTCACAAGTCAGCTCAAACGTGTCGGTTTCTCCTTTGACTGGACCAGAACCATTGATACGACAGACGAGGATTACTATCGCTGGACACAGCATATTTTCCTCGCAATGTTTAAAAAAGGTCTTGTTTTCCGTGATACGGCCCTGGTCAACTATTGTCCGCACTGCAAGGTCGTTCTTTCCAACGAGGACTCACAGGGCGGTAAGTGCGATATCTGCCACAGCGATATCGTGCAGAAGTCTAAGGACGTCTGGTATCTGCGCATTACAAAGTATGCCGACAGACTGCTCACGGGACTTGAGTCGGTCGATTATCTGCCGCAGATCAAACAGCAGCAGGTCAACTGGATCGGCAAATCCACGGGTGCTTTCGTAAACTTCTCTGTCAAAGGCGGCGACGCAGACGAAACACTCAGAATCTACACCACAAGACCGGATACTCTTTTCGGTGTTACTTTCATGGTCATTGCTCCCGAACATCCCATGATCGAAAAATACAGAGCAAAGATCAAAAACATCGCAGAACTGGACGCATATAAAGAAGAATGCGCCAAAAAGACCGAATTCCAGAGAACACAGCTGGTCAAGGAAAAGACGGGTGTCAGAATTGACGGCATTTGCGGCATCAACCCCGTAAACGGCAAGGAAATTCCCATTTACACCGCAGATTATGTTATGATGGGCTACGGCACAGGTGCTATTATGGCAGTGCCTGCACACGATGAACGCGACTATGACTTCGCCAAGAAGTTCGGCATCGACATCATCGAAGTCATCAAGGGCGGTAACATTGAGGAAGCCGCCTATACGGGTGACGGCGAAATGGTAAACTCCGATTTCCTCAACGGATTTACAAATAAAAAGGATTCCATCAAGAGAATGATCGAAGTTCTTGAAGAAAAAGGCATCGGCAAAGAAAAAGTAAACTTCAAGCTCCGTGACTGGATCTTCGCACGTCAGCGTTATTGGGGCGAACCAATTCCTGTTGTATTCTGCGAAAAATGCGGCTGCGTAGCTCTTCCCGAAAGCGAACTTCCCCTCCG
>JAFQKN010000184.1 GCA_017396895.1 Clostridia bacterium | reverse complement strand
GTTAAAATACTCGAAAATCCACAAAGGATTTTCTGCGTTTTGTGCCTTGTCTCGCCAAAAATCCACACTGTAAAAAATCTTCGACCTGAAAACGAGTTATTTTTATTGGATTTTTGGGGTTGAGACCACAGGAAGGCTGTCGCCTTTCAAGGGTGAAACGCCGAAAAGACTTAAAAAGAACCGTTTTCGGGCGGGTTCGGATTATACCTGTCACCCTATTGTTTTTCTTTTTTTTGGTAACGGTAATTCATATACAGTAAAAGCAATGTTCCAAGCAGAGGAAACACAGCGGCACTGAGCATTCCTGCTTTCATACCGATCTGCTCGGTTGACAGTGAAAGCGTTTGCGAAAGGTTCGCGGCGAATTCACTTTCGGCTACCGTATCGACCACGATTCCCAATGCCTGCGGAGCTACGGAACCGCCGAAGTCGCCGCCTGCCGCCATCAGCGCATAAGCCGCCACACCGGGATTCGGAAATTTTTCTTCCATCAGTATCAATGTTCCCGGCCAAAGCATAGAGGTACACAAGCCCGTCAGAACGCAGGCAATGAGCGATAACACGAGATTCGGTGACAACCCTGCAACCAGATAACATACAAATGCTCCCGCCATACCGCCGAGCAACACTTTTGCAATGTTCTTGCCGTATTTTGCATACAGCGTTCGTCCCAGACCGAGTAAGACCGCAAACAGCGCAAGACCGAGCACATCCCCGACAGACTTAGGCAACTGCAACGCATTTTCAAGATACCCCGAGATCCAGTTTGTCATGGTGTTTTCGGAAGCACTGCCCAAAAAGATGCACAGCACACACAAGAGCATTCCCTTACTGCGCGTCCCTGACTGTGCGGCATTTTCCTGCGTCAGATTCATATGCGGCATCGGAGATGTACAAAACAGCACAAAGGAGATCAACGGCAAAACAGCCAACATCAAAATCAGATACATCCAGTTGCGTGTGCCGAAAATGCGAAGAAATACGGTACTGACGATCACAACAAACAGTACACCGTAGGCATACAGGGAATGCAGTATGCTCATGTCCTTTTCGGGGTTTTCCGACGGCATTGCGGCCACCAAAGGACTCAGCAGTACCTCACTCAATCCTGCGGAAACTGAAAAAACAATTGTACCGCAAACCAGTCCTGCATACGCATACTGCGGCAACAGATTCGGCACGAGCGCATAAATAAGCATTCCGATCGCTGTCAACAAAGGCATAATACGGATGGTCTTATGTATATTGAAATACTTTGTAAAAAAAGTAAAAACAAGATCAATGAGCAATTGCGTGCAAAAATTGATAAGCACCAAAGTTCCCAACAATGTGTATGACACACCGTACATTTCACGGAACGTGACAAACAGCATCGGCGGCACACAAAAAACCGACGACATGGCTACATAGGTAAAATAACAACTGTATTTTGTCTTTTTGAAATTCGGTTCGTTTCTTCCCATATTGCATTCCTTTCTATGAAAAAAGGAGAAGACACTGCGGAACTTCTCCTTTTAACGCATAATCAAAATATTTTCATTTTGACGACATCCACAAGTTCTTCATTGCTGTTTTCAAGGTATTCGATCATTTTATCGTCATCATCAAACACCCGATACAGATCAAGTGTCAGTTCCCGCATAAATTTTTCATCGGCACTCTTTTGCAACATGGCAAGCATGGCATCGTAATAACCGTTGATATTGTAAACTGCAATCGGTTTTGCGTGACGGCCCAACTGCTTGAGCGTCAGAATTTCAAAAAATTCTTCAAAGGTGCCGATTCCGCCGGGACCGATCACAAATGCATCCGCGCTGTCCTCCATGATCTGCTTTCTCTCGCGCATGGTTTCGGTAGGCACAAACTCGGTACAATGCTCAAAAAGCACACCGTCCACATTGAAAAACGTGGGGGCTACACCTTTGATAAAACCGCCGCCGGCATAAAAACCGCGTGCAGAAGCACCCATGACACCTTTCGCCCCGGCTCCGAACACAAGTCCGTGTCCACGGGAAGCAAGCGTGCGTCCCAACTGTTCACAGCGCACAAGATAGACGGGATCGATCGCATCACTGGATGCTCCGTAAATACATATATTCATAAAATCACTCCGTTTGTTGTTTTACCTGAAGATCAGGATGGACATAGCGTCCGCGTTTTTTGGTCTTATCACCGTATTGAATGGCTTTTGCGGGGCAACGGCTGATGCAGGCCACACAGTGAGCGCATTCCGATTTTATCCACACGGGCTTATAGTCATACATTTCAATGGCATTGACGGGACAGATCTTTTCACACAGACCGCATCCGATGCAGGAATTATCGACCGTGAAAGACGCGGTCTTGCGCATCATACGGTAGGCAGTCTGCATCCCTGCAGTCATGACCGTATCGAGCATCGTATGCGGAACTCCGGGATTGTTGCGTGCTATGATGCTTGTAGCCGCCGTCAGCAGATCCGTTTCCGCTTCACGCAGAACCTGCTGTGCTTTTTCTTCGGTTGCAGGATTATACATAATAACATAGTTGTCGGGCATTTTTACACCGAATGCGGCAGAAAGATACACGTATCTTTTTTCCAGTGCGATCTGCAAAGCCTGCACCGAACCGCCTGCCTTGCCGCCATAGGTAACAAGTGCATAAACATAGGGCACTTCATCGGAAGAAAGACGAAGTTTTTTGACAAACTGAGCCACCACGCTCGGCATTCCGCCGAAATACACGGGAAATACAAAACCGCAGGTTTCGCCGGGTTTCAAGGCATAATAATACCGACCTTCTTTCACGGAGTCTGCCATATTGACCAATTCATCATCGTGAATATTGTTTGCAATGTATTTTGCGGCATACAGCGAATTTCCCGTACCGGAGAAATAAAAGATCATATTCTCTGCCTCCATTGTTTTCTCTTGAATAATATTATCACAACTGTCCTTAAAATGCAACCTTGCTTTTTTTGCCCGTGTTGACTTTTGTAAAAAAATAAGATAAAATGATCTCTATAAAGCAGCACAGAGGTGATTTTTGTGATTCATGCCGTTGCATTTGATATGGACCATACCCTGTTTGACCGGTATGCCACCATAAGAGCTGTCATGCCTGCATTTTGTGAAACATTTGATGTTGCCGTTTCCGTTGAAGAAGCCGCCGAAATGCTTTGCAGATATGACAAGAAACTCAACTACATGGGTTGGCCGATCGTGTTCAACAAACTCAAAGAAAAAGGTATGTTCAACACGGCACCGCACTTTGCGCAGTATGCCGCTTTTCTTTATGAACAGTTTGCTACGGTCAGCGTGGATTATCCGTTTACGAAACCGATGCTTGAAGAACTGCGCCGTCAGGGCTATAAAATTGCAATGATCACAAACGGTGATCATGACATCCAAGCCGCAAAAATAGAAAACCTCGGTTATGCACCCTATTTCGACGAAATCATCATCAGCGGCGACTTTGATTGGGATAAACCCGAACCCGAGATTTTTGAAGAAACCGCCAAAAGGCTCGGTATTGCGACCAATGAAATGGTTTATGTCGGCGATCATCCGCTGAACGATATTGACGGTGCACGCAAAGCCGGTTGCGTCCCCGTGTGGGTAAAAACCACAGGCGTGTGGGATGACGAGATCGCAACTGCGCCTTACGAAGTTGACACAGTAGCGGATATTCCCGCATTGCTTGCTGAAATTCAAACCGAAAGGGGATAAACCATGAAATTCGTCATTCTGTCCGATGTGCATTATATTTCCCGCCGCCGTATGTTGCCCGGCACATCGCAAGACGTTCTGATGCGCCCTGCCGCTTCCGAAACCGCATTGCGCATGGCGTGCGAAATTGAAGATGCAGATACGATCCTCATTACAGGTGACATCACCGATGAAGGTGACATCTGGAGCCATGAAGACTTAATCGAAATTTTCCGCGATTTGCAGGCGAAAGGCAAAAAGGTCTATGTCACAACGGCAACCCACGATTTTCACCATAACCGCGCCTACACGAGATGTTACAACGATACAAAAGTAAAATACAAATCAGAACCTTGGCATACCCCCTTCTTTGACGCAGAAACAGCAGATTACCGCAAATTAGTCTGCGATGAATACGCATGGATGGATGACGATTCGATCAAACCGAAACTTGTTCGCTGTGCTTCCCCTGCCGAACTTTGGGAGATGTACGCCGATTTCGGCAGGAATCAGGCTTTTTCCGTGTGCGATGAAGGCCATTCCTATTGTGTGGAATTGGATGAAAATACATGGTGCCTGATGCTCAATGACAATTTCCGCAACATCGAAGGCCGTCATAACGAGAGCGTGACCTATACTCCCGTCTGCCTGCAGTGGATGCGTGATCTTGTAAAACGTGCAAAGGAGGAAAACAAGTTCCTGTTCGCCTGCACGCATCATCCGCTTGTTCCGCCCGTCCCTGCATACAGAATCGGAGCCGATAATCGCAATATGCGTGAATCCTACGTGGGGCATACATTGGCTGATATCGGCATCCCTCTCGTTTTTTCCGGCCATACCCATTTTGCGGATGTCGGTTTTATGAAGTCCGATAACGGCAATCTGCTTTGTGATATTACAACTCCTTCGGTGTGGCATTATCCGCCGCAATTCAGCGTTGTACATTTGGATGCAGAGAACAACCGTGTAAAACTTGAAAGCATTGAATTAAAGACCGTGGACGGATTTGATCTCGGCAATCAGACCTTTAAGGAATACATCCGCAAGAATTTTGAGGCAGATTATCGCAATAAGTTCAAAAAACTTCCTTCCCCGCTGAACAATATTGTGTTGTCCATGCAAGTCAAACACCTGTATCCGCTGTTCAAACTTTCATGCAAACTCACGAAAGATGAATATGAGCAGATCAAGCACCGTTACGTCTTTGATATCATTATGGATCTTGTTCATAATATGCTCGGCGGCGACGGCGGTTACACACCCGACACACCGATCTATAAATTATTGATGGGGGTTTCGGCCGTTTTGGACAGTGTGATCGATACCCAACCTTTCAAAAATGTTAAAAAAGACCTGCTCAAAGGCTACAGTGTGCGCGAATTCATGGAGCCGATGCTGTTCAACAATTATATTCCCGACAGCAATGCTGATTTTGATTTCACAAAAGAACCGTCTCCACGATACAACACCCCTGTTTTCAGATCACACGCAGGAGAGTATGCCATGGCCGCTTTGTGTCTTCTTGCTTTGCCGCTTGCAAAACCCGCAGGAATTGCCGCTGTCATTGCATTGCCCGCTTGGATCGTGAGAAACAAAATGAAAAACAGCAAAAATCCCCCACGTCCCGAACGCTATTAAATCGTAAATAATTTGTTAACATTGCCATTATTTCATAAGTCATTTGTGAATTAACTATTTAACAAATATAATTTTGTCTTGTTTCAATTATTTCTACTTGTATTTTTTTACAAAACATGATATACTTGTAGAAACTAAAGAACATTTTCTTTAGTTTCATCATTTTGCATTTGACGATCAAACGCTATAAAACGACACGGGCAGGAACATTATGTTTCTGCCCGTGTCGTTTTATTTGATTTACAACAAGAAAAAAACCGAAGTGCTTTTCAGCACTCCGGTCCAAAATGATAGAATTAGATGAGCTCGATGATACACATCTCAGCTGCGTCACCGCGACGGGGACCCGTCTTGGTGATGCGGCAATAGCCACCGTTTCTGCCATCGTATTTGGGGGCGATTTCGTCAAACAGCTTCTTGACAACGTCTTCCTTGGTGATATAAGCCAAAGCCTGACGCTTGTTGTGAAGTGTGTTTTCCTTGCCGAGGGTAATCATTTTCTCGGTCATGGAACGGACTTCTTTCGCTCTTGTTACGGTGGTTTCAATTCTGCCGTTTTCCAAAAGGTAAGTTACCATAGCTCTCATCATCGCTTTGCGGTGATCGGTAGGTCTGCCGAGCTTTCTGGTTCCGGGCATTAAAATCACTCCTTACATTAACTGATAAAAAGTCTTAGTGTCGGCTTATTCGTCTTCTTTGCGAAGCGACAGACCGTAGGAAGCAAGTTTTGCAATGACTTCGTCCAGGGACTTACGGCCGAGGTTACGAACTTTCATCATTTCTTCTTCCGTCTTTTCGATCAGATCGCCGACCTTGTGAATGTTCGCTCTCTTCAAGCAGTTGAAAGAACGAACGGAAAGGTCAAGCTCCTCAACAGTCATCTCAAGCGTCTGCTTGTTGCCGGTTTCATCCTTGACTACCATGATCTCTGCGGCACTGGCCTCATCGGACAGGTTGACGAAGAGATTGAGATGTTCGTTGAGAATCTTGGCTGCGAACGACACGGCGTCTTTTGCTGTGATCGTTCCGTTTGTCCACACTTCAAGGGACAGTTTGTCGTAGTCGGTAATGTTGCCGACACGCGTATTCTCGACAATATAATTGACACGCAACACGGGCGTATAAATGGAATCGATCGCGATAACGCCGATGGGCGGTTCAAGGATGGCCTTATTGCGGTCGGCAGAGACGTAGCCTCGGCCTGCATCCGCGGTCAGTTCCATGCGAACGTGTGCGTCGCTGTTGAGAGTAGCAATGTGCAGATCCGGGTTGAGGATCTCAACTTCGGAGTCAGCTTGAATATCACCTGCAGTGATTTCACCTGCAGTATTGCAATCAATGTACATGGTCTTCGGACCGTTGCCGTAAATCTTCAGAATCACGTTCTTCAGATTCAGAACGATCTCAGTCATGTCTTCCTTCACGCCTTCGATGGTGCTGAATTCATGCAGCACACCGTCAACTTTCACGGAAGTGATCGCATAACCCTGCAATGAGGAAAGCAATACACGGCGAAGACTGTTGCCCAGAGTGGTGCCGTAGCCTCTCTCAAGGGGTTCGAGTACAAATTTGCCGTAAACGCCGTCTGCACTCAGATCAACAGTTTCAATTTTGGGCTTCTCAATACCTATCATTCAAAAAACCCTCCTAAAAGTAATCAGGCAAAAGCCTGTGGGAAATACGCATTTTCGTATTTCCCGGCAAAAGGTATACAGAATCTTACTTGGAATAGAATTCAACGATCAGGTGCTCTTCAACCGGGCACTGGATCTGTTCACGTTCGGGAAGATTGATCACTTTTGCGGAACGGTTCTCACCGGCAACTTCAAGCCAAGCGGGAACGGGGCGGGAAGCATTTGCTTCGAAAATGGCAACAAACTTGTCGCTTTCAAGACTCTTGTTGCGTACGGAGATCACTTCGCCTGCTCTGCAAAGGTAGGACGGGATGTCCACACGTTTGCCGTTGACGCAGAAGTGGCCGTGGGTAACAAGCTGTCTTGCTTCTGCACGGGAGTTTGCCCAACCGAGCAGATAAACGACGTTGTCAAGACGGCTTTCGCAAACCTTGAGAAGGTTTTCACCGGTCATGCCGGGCATCTTAACTGCCATTTCATAATATTTGCTGAACTGCACCTCGTTG
>JAFQKN010000183.1 GCA_017396895.1 Clostridia bacterium | reverse complement strand
TCAAACCCAAATCTGTTCCTCTCCGTCGTTCATGCAGTTTCATTACCTTATTGAATTACACTACTCTCAAACAATCTTTATCTATATCGCACACCGAGTAAGTTTCATTACCTTATTGAATTACACTACTCTCAAACCTCAAATTAAAATTGAAGTTTTCCGCGAGAGTAAACAGCGGCACTACATTCCGCCGGGTTATTCAAAAGGGATTGTTATCATTATACAGCAATAGACTTTAATTTGCAAGTATTTCACACAAATCCGAATCTACGATTGATACTCTTTCGCAAGGAAGCGGTTCAAAATTCTGTTCACTTTCCAGAAGGAACAGGCAAATATCACGATAGGCGATTTCTTTGTAAAACCGTTCCAGTTCTTCGCTTGTAAAATAAGAATGCAGATGTGCAATCACAAAACATTTTATACCTGCATACTGACGCAAAAAGAGCAAATAACTCAAAAGGGATTGCGGAAAATCTTCATTTGTCAGCAGTGGGCGTAAATCCTGCATCTTAAACAAATCAATAGGTGAAACATCAACCGAGTATTCAAAATCGTAATCATAATTTCGTACGAGAATATCCAAATAATTAAGAATAACGGTCTTTAAATTCAGTGTCTCATTAAGCATTTCACTGTTGCAAAACCGAGCAAGATTTTCATGCATTTTTTTCAAGACGGATGCAGGTGTTTTTAACTCAAATATATTGCCGACAAAACAGATATTTCCTTTGAATTTCAATTCCGTTTCATCCTGCCAAAAGCAAATGCCCTCCTCCAGTGTTCGTTCATTGAAAAAAGCAGTAATCACATCTCGAAGTAAGACACGATTCTCAATGCACAGGATGCACGGATTATTCGGATTCAGATTCAGCGGGGCTGATAAAAAAGAAAAACTGACATTCACAGAATCAACAACCTTTCGTCGGAATCCACAATATCGGAATTGCTTTTTCCGCTGATGATCTCCATGCGGGCAAACTGCTTTTCTGTCACGGACAGAATTTGTACAGAACCCTTGTTTGGGCGCGCCTTTTTGACTTCCGTCACAATCTGTAAAACCTGCGTGCTGTTCAGTGCCAGTTTTGCATACACAGATTCCTGCAACATCATAAAGCCTCCTTTGACAAGAAAGCGACGAAATTTCCGATATTCACGGCGATCTTCCGACGTTTCGGTAGGTAAATCAAAAAAGACCAACACTCTCATAAATCTATAACTCATATTTGTAAAACTTTAGACAGGATGTATCGGCATTTTCTATGGCATCAAAAACGCTTTTTGTATATATTTTAATGGCATTGAGCAAAGTCTGGGTGCGTCCGTCCACAATAAATTCTTCCGACAAAACTGCTTGCAGAATTCGCTTTTCTTCGGTTTCAAACTTCTGCGGATCATTGAGTTTCACAACACGATCTACAATAGGTCTAAACGGTTCCATAAGATCACAACCCAAATTATAAAAATTGAACATATTATCATGGAACAAACCTAACTGCGTCAGATAACCGTTGCAAACTATTTCACGGTTTATGCAAGACAAAAGGATACTGTAGCCGTAGTTGAGCGCGGCATTGGTAAAATTTGTTTCCGACCGGGAAAAGCCTTTACCGAACAGGGCATTAAAATACACCTTTGCGGCATGGCCTTCCCGATTGGTCACATCATTGAATTCAATTTCTTCAATGTATTTTTGCAACAATTGTTCTTCCGGCAATTCAAAGAACGCAAGATTCTTTGCTTGCTGTTTAATTTTCTGCGTTACTATGGCCGTCCAGACAGCCTGCTTTGCGGTTTCATTCCATTGCAACTGCGTTCGTAATTTCAAAGAACAATCATGGCAGCCGTAGTACGGAACGACCTCAAAAGAGGGGTTCTGTTTTTCATCGCAGAAAATCACCTTGATTTTTTCTTTTGTCAACTCATTGAGAAGTGCCGCGGTCAAGGAGACGGCGGTGGTTTCAAGAATCAAAACAGAAATCTCACTCAGATGCACACGCAATGTGCTCTCACTGTCACGCATGACCATATACCCCATGCGCAGATCCAATTTGGATGCTTTGGTAACAACCACCGTCCGCCAACCCATATCTATCCCCTCTTTGAATGTACGATTACAGCAATTCGATCTCCTGTTCAAACAACCCGGTGATCGACTGATGGATGATCTTAAAAGATTGCATAGTTGAAGACTTTGCAATTTTATTACCGATTGTAGTTTCACCGCTATTTTTGCCCTCACCGAGCAAAGACAAATCACCTGTCAGCACATTGCAATGCAATATATTAAGAATCTGCATAAGTACAGTACATTGCTCATAAACCGACAGTAGAACAAATTTATCTTTTTTTGCAGATAAGGTGTTTGCCAATTTGCCGAATTTTACATTGTAGATACTGTTGGTCAGTTTTTCGAAAAGAGCATCATACAGAGCAATGTTTTCTTCCGCCGACAAATGATCCCACGGAGTAATCTCTTTTACGGTTCTCAATTCCGTGCACTTATCAAGGTAGTTTGTAATGTATTTAATATAATCCGCATGTTTTTTATCCAACACTAACTGCATAGCCGGCTTGCATCCAATTACTTTACCACCGTTCTTTTTTCTGCTTATGTGCATTCTGAACCCGTTGACACTGATGAGCGTATTATATTTGATACAGGGAATCAAGACCTGTGCTTTGGGAACTTCCAAAAATTCGCACACGTAAGCAGACGGATTGAGCCAATATTCTGTTTCACGATACAAGTCTACAGGTACAATGGCTTTGATTTGTTCACCCTTTTTATCTGCAAATTGAGCAAGCGCAAAGAAAGTGGAAGTTGCCTTGTTATACCCACCGTATTTACTGATATCTGCAAGAGGTGAATTCTTTTTAATTGAAACCTGTCCGTTGCCTTTTTTGAGAATCTGTTGGTCAAACAAGCCGCCTTTTTGTTTATAAGAATAGCGGGTAAAACGGATGTTGTTTTTCGACATAACCTTGCGGACGGTATCAATGGATTTATGCTCGCCATCCACCGTCCATGCTCCGTCGATATTCCGGTCATACATTGCATTCATGCTGTATTTTCCGCTTTGCAGCCCACGCACAAAGACAGCCTTTCCGTGGTTAAAGCGCACATTATGCACATTTCCGACAACAATGTTGAGATATGCATCTTTTGCGTGGTGATAATCATTGACCGTACGACATTTTACGAATTTATACTTTTGACGAAATTCAGAAGCCAATGATGCTTTAACATAGACAATCTCCGATTGATAGCGTTTGTTCAGCAATTGCGCAACAGCTTTGGTGGACTGCCTGGTTTCCACCAACTGACGACCGATAAATGCCGATAATTCATCATCAGTGAGTGGTGTATTGCGTACCAGACGATCAAATTTCACTTTCGAGATCAAGCCTTTTTCCAAAAGCATTTTCCAGAAGTCTTTTCTGTCAGCGCGAATAGATGCGGCTATGGGATATATATTTGTTTTTTCTTCATTCACTGTCTTTTTGACAAGAACACGGTTGTCGAGACTGTCATCTTTGATTTTCGATTGCGGATAAATATGATCAATATCGTACAGATTGCGGTCAAAGATCGATTCAACAGGAATCACTTCACCCGTATACATACATCTTCCCATTTGCGTAAAATACAGATATAACGCATCCCGCCTGAATTCATTGTTATCATAATCTGACAATGCGGCAAAGAGTTCTTCATTCCCTTTTTTGCAACCTTTGTATATTTCAATCAATTTATCTTTTCTGGAAACGGTACGTTTTTTTTCTTCCTCTCCTCTTGCAACTTCAATAAAGATTTTTTTCGGCTCATGCCCGAAGATCTTAACAAGTTCTTCCACAATTTGCATTGCCTGATAGATCGGTCGCTTTACTTTCGGTGAAACATATAAATCTTCAACTTCTTTTCGCAGACTTGTAAATCCACTTTCACCGTTTTCTTCTTTGATCGCATCAAGAAATCTATACTTTTCGCTTAACAACTGCATTAAATTGTTGTTTGTGCTCCACATAAAACCGATAATTGTATCGAATTCTCCGGTCTGCTCGCAAACGGAAGGAAGATCAATTAAAAACTTACGTGAAAGTCTGCCCCAACCGGTGTATTTCAATTTTACAATACGTTTGATCTGTTCTTCGGTCAACTTCTTGCCAAACAAAACTGTAATTCTTTTTTTCAGCAGTTTTTTATCATCTCCGAAAATAGTAATTGCGCGGATTATTTCTTCTTTTTCCGATGCAGACAAGTCATATCCGTCCAAATCCTGCAAAGATTTGAGCGAATTTTTGAAATCGCCGTCAATGCCGGTAATCTCCACACTGTCAATCCCATGATATTTTTTCAGATATGCTTTTAAGGCTTTCTGCGTAACCTTACTTCTTTGCATGAACAGATCATGATAAATCTTCTGTTTCAATTCGACTGAAATGTCATTGCCGTCTAATTTGAGATTATTCAGTTCGTTCAACACAGCAAACACACTATAAAGAATTGAATGCTTCGGCAATACATCCTCACGTGTCAAATAGGTGCACTTTGCAGTCAAGTTTTCGATAAATTTTTCCGCACTGCGATCCACATCTACAATTTCAGTGAAATTCCATGGATAGATCTTACCGTCTTTTCTTTGCAACCATGCTTTGTCACTATGTACATTCAACGGACCGACATAATACGGAATTCGGAATGTGAAAATGTCGATGATCTTATCCGCAACCGTCCTACCGCTTTCATCTTTTTGTGTCAAAAACGGCAGATAATCGGATGCATTCTGAAGAATCTTTTTTAATTCAACCAATTGGACCTGCATAGGAATCACAGAATTATCTTTCGTTACTGCTTTTGGCAGTAATGCACCGTTACGGATATCTTCATATAAACTAAAGTATTTGTCATCCGCCGGCTCTACCGGCAACTGTTTTTTCAGATAATCAAGAAAATCAGCTTGCAAGCAAAGTGATTCCACACTACCTTTTGATATATGACCGGAATATGCAAGATAATTATTCAATCCTTTTTTATTTGTATTGAATATTTCTCTATATTTATTCGGAGCATACGCCTTAACATACTCTTTCAGCAATTGCAGATCACTTTTATGCTTTTCATATATTTCGCATTTTGCATAAGACAAGTATTGTTCTCCTTGTAATATATCTGCCAAAACAGCCCAATCATAAACAGCTTTCATTCGTTCAAGTAAAACAAACCGATCTCCGAGGACAGATTGATACTCTCCTGCCTTATCATCAAATCCGTTATTGAACACGATTTTTGCGGCATCCGTATTCTTCAAATCCTCGTCCTGAAACAGGGATGCAGATTGTACGGTTG
Organism: Clostridia bacterium; assembly: GCA_017396895.1. Classification (GTDB taxonomy): domain Bacteria; phylum Bacillota; class Clostridia; order Oscillospirales; family Acutalibacteraceae; genus RUG806. The sequence continues at coordinate 6,482 of JAFQKN010000183.1, read as the reverse complement.
CACCGGCCATTAAAGAAAGAATTGAATACTGCGGTTCATCTTTTTTGGATACTGCAAACAGTTTTGCCAATGCTTCCTTCTTTTTGGTGATATTCATTTTTTTGCTTTTCAATATATCCTGCAATTCTGTCATATCAACACAGTTAAATTGTACTGACAATTCATCTGCAACATACGCACACAGTTCATTCCAAACATCTGCAAAGACGGGCATTCCATCAGCCCCCAAAGTTTCCGAATCAAACAAAAAATGTCCTCTGTGTTTAATGATATGTGCCAATGCAAGATAAACAAGGCGCACATCATGTGCATCTTTATTGTTTAACAATTCTCGTCGCAGGTGATAGATCGTCGGATATTGCGTATGATAATCTGCATCTGTATAGTCCGGATCATTAAACAAAGAGTATTTACCTTGAACTGACTTATCTTCAAGGTGAAAACTGCTGTCATGCAACCGCTGAAAGAATGCAATATCAACTTTTGCAATTTCTTCATTAAACAGCATTTCCAAACATTGCATTCTGAATTTACTGCGCTGTGTTCTTCTCCTTGCCGTACGGAATGCACGCCGTTCATCCGCCGTATTGCTTTTTTCCAACAAGCGAATTCCCCAAGTTGCATTTCCCTTGAATTTCAGCAATTCGTATTGCGTGTCCGTTGCTGCCCAACCGATTGAATCCGTTCCGATGTCTAACCCGATGTAATAATCTTTCATTTTTAACCTCCTGACTATTGACAATTTCATAATCGTGTGTTATAGTATAAGTAATCTCATTATTACCTTAGAGATTACACTACACGTTCAAATAAAAATTTATTCAACCCGTCACTTCGGTGACCTCACAGTGTGTGAGTCAGACCTGCTTTTCAGCAGGTCTTTTTTCTTTTATTTTTGTTTTTTATATTTAGTTCTTTCAAAATTTGACTTTATTTAGTTAAAATATATCATATAAAAACTTGTATTTCAATATGATTTTTCACAAACGTGCCAATAAGTCCCATTTATTGGACTTTGCAACATAAAAAATTATTTATTACTGAGCAAAACGGCGTGTGCGATGCCGGGGATGCTTTCGCCCTGACGGACGGAAAGTGGTGACATGAGGGCGCCCGTACCGACAAACAGGACTTTTTGCAACTCTTTGTTTTCGATTTTTCTGCGAAACATGGTGCTGACCAATGAAGCCGAGCAACCGCACCCGGAAGCTCCTGCGTGCACATCCTGTTTTTGGCTGTCAAACAACAGATTCCCGCAATCTTCATGCACGGCACTGATATCAAGTCCTCTGTGAAAAAGCAACTGACACAAGAGTTGTGAGCCGACGGCACCGAGATCGCCCGTGAGAATGCAATCGTAATCACGCGGTTGGGTTTTGGTTGAAAACAGGAATTTTTCAATCGTGTCTGCGGCAGCAGGTGCCATAGCGGCGCCCATATTTGCGGCATCCGTGATACCGAGATCACGAATGGTTCCGATCATGGCCGATTCAATACAGCAACCGCTGTTTGCATGACCTACCACCACCGCCCCTGCCGCAGTGGCCGTACGCTGCGTGGTTGGGGTGCGCTGGTTGCCGTATTCTAACGGAAAACGAAACTGTTTTTCGGCAGAACAAAAATGAGAAGATGCGACGGCGATCGCATTTTTTACTGCATTGCAATCGGTAAAGACGGCCGCCAGTGCCAGCCCGAGTGCAAATGTGGAACACGCACCGTACAGTCCAGCCATGGGAATATTGAAGTCCTTTGCAGACATGGCACTTGCCATACACTGATCCAAAAGATCTCCCGCAAAAATAATTCCGATATCCGATGCATCCAGCTTTGCTTTCTGCAGGGCTGTTTGCACGGCTTCGTGCTGCAAGGCACTTTCAGCCTGCTCCCATGTCTTACAGTTAATATAATCGGTGGGATAACAACGGTCAAATTCATTTTTCATTGGCCCTTCGCCCTCTGTTTTACCGCCGATGGAAGCACCCGATAACAGCACGGGACGATTTGAAAATTGCAATACACGGTTGGATTCGGTTTTTATCATATCAAAATCACTCATTTGCTTCAAAATAATCGTATACAATCATTGTTTACGCAAATGCAAAATATAATTAAAGAAAAAAATTGGGAATGTGCATTTACATTTTTAAAACGGAGTGATAGAATGAAACCAAGACATTTTTCGCGGACGGAGAATTAAGTTGTATGTGGAAACAAAAAATCGGTATTTCTATCAATAAAGAATACAATCAACCGATTGAAGAAGTGATTGCAATGCTTGCACAGATCGGCTTTGATGCAATTTCTCCGACATGGTGCGAAGAAGCACATCTGCGCAAAGTCGCATTATTAGCCAAAGAAAACAATCTCGCTTTGCAATCCCTGCACGCACCGTTCGGAAAAGCGGCTGATATGTGGAGCAAGGATCCTGCAATATATATGCCTGCAAAAGAAGAACTGCTCAGAGCCGCCGATGCGTGCAAGGAATTGAATATTCCCGTGATGGTCGTTCACGCATGGATCGGCTTCGACTATGCGTTTAATGCGGATGAGTTGTGTTTTGCAAACTTTGACGAATTGGTACAGCGGGCAAGAGAAAACGGGATAAAGATCGCTTTTGAAAACACGGAAGGCGAAGAATATCTGTTTGCGTTGCTCGACTGCTACAAAAACGATCCGACGGTCGGTTACTGCTGGGATTCGGGACATGAAATGTGCTACAACCGCTGTCAGGATCTACTTGGTATGTTCGGTGACAGACTGTTGATGACACACATAAACGACAATCTCGGTGTCAGCCGCTTTGACGGCAGGATTTTCTGGACGGACGATCTGCATTTACTCCCCTATGACGGCATCGCCGATTGGGAATACAATGTGCAACGGCTCAAAAAGGCAAATAAAATTGAATATCTTAATTTTGAATTAAACATCACGTCCAAACCCAATCGTCACGAAAACGATATGTATGCCGCCTTGCCGTTACAACAGTATTTTACTCTGGCATATATGCGCGCTTGTCGGATCGCACATCGTTATGCAAACTGAACCTTCAAAGAATCTACGGTATAATAAAATGAAAAACACAGAACAATTTTCCCTGACCGAAGGCACGATATGGAAATCCATGTTGATTTTTGCGTTGCCTGTTTTTCTCAGTAACGTCTTTCAGCAATTGTATAACACCTTTGATGCATGGTGCGTGGGCAATTACATCGGTGACAATGCCTTGGCGGCCGTCAGTTCTTCGGGCAGTCTGATCTTTATGATGGTCAGCTTTTTCAACGGCGTTGCAATGGGGGCCGGTGTCATTATCGCCCGTGCATACGGAGCCAAAGATAACGAGATCATGCAAAAATCGATCCACACGGCTATTGCGTTCGGTCTTGTCTGCGGCGTTGTGCTGACCGTTGCAGGCGTCGCATTCACCCCGACCATTTTGCGGCTGATGGACACGCCTGCAGAGGTACTGCCGGAATCAATTGCCTATTTCCGTTATTATTTCTGCGGTGCGATCTTCACGGTCATGTACAACATATTCGTCGGCATTCTGCACGCGGTAGGCGACAGCAAACATCCGCTGTATTATCTGATCTTTTCAACCGGAATCAACATCGTTCTGGATATGTTATTTGTTGCCGTTTTGGGATTCGGCGTCGGCTCCGCCGCTGTTGCCACCACCGTTTCACAAGGTATCAGTGCACTTTTGTGCTTTATCCATTTATTGCGCACGGATGAACCTTACAAAGTTCGTATCCGCATGATCCGCTTTGATAGAAACAGCCTTATAGATATCATCCGTTACGGCCTGCCTTCGGGTGTACAAAACAGCGTCATTGCTATTGCAAACGTGTTTGTGCAGACCAATATCAACAGTTTCGGCAAGGCGGCCATGGCAGGATGCGGTGCTTATTCCAAACTGGAAGGTTTTGCATTTCTGCCCGTTACCTGCTTTGTACAGGCTCTTGCCACCTTCGTCGGTCAGAATCTCGGTGCCGGCAACCGCGAACGCGTAAAAAAAGGCGTTGCTTTCGGGGTGATCTGCAGTTGCACATTGGCAGAAGCAATCGGTCTGCTTTCCTATCTGCTCGCTGAGCATCTGATCGGTATATTCAGTGATTCTGCTGAATCGGTCGCCCTCGGCACGCAACATATGCGCACGATTTGTCTGTTTTATTTCCTGCTTGCCTTTTCACACTGCATCGCAGGCGTGTTGCGCGGTGCAGGCAAAGCAACGGTTCCCATGTTTATCATGCTTTCCTGCTGGTGTGTGTTCCGCATGACCTATATTTTTACGGCTCTGCGGTTTGTAAATGTGCTCACCACAGTATCATGGGCGTATCCCATCACATGGACGCTCAGCAGCATCATTTTCCTCATTTATTTCTTAAAAGCAGATTGGATGCGCTCTTTTGACAGAAATGAGCACAGCAATCGGAAAGTCGGTGTAACACAATGAAGAATCCGAATAATCTGGATAGTTTGGCCGCCGCATTGGCACACATTATCGGCATTGAACCGCCTGAACAAGCGGCAACAGCAAACGAAGACCTGTGCCGCTATGCAACTGATGCACTGTGCGGTCAAAAAGCGGATCGGGTATTCATGTATAACCCCGATGCGATTGCACAATGGATCTATCAAAAATATCCCGCCATGCTCACACAAGTAAAACAGCAAACAGATATTGAGATTCCGTTGTGTACCGTTATGCCGTCGGTCACACCTGTTTGCTTTGCAACGATGTATACGGGCACACAGCCTGCTGTACACGGCATTCAATCTTACACAAAACCTGTTCTTCAAATCGACACGCTGTTTGATGCACTGATCAGAAGCGACAAAAAAGCGGCAATTGTTTCGACGTCGGGTGACAGTATGTCAAAAATCTTTCTGGAACGAAACATGGATTATTTCTTTTATGACACAGTTGAACAGGCGAACGCCAAAGCGTGTGAATTGATCCTGCGCGATCAGCATGATTTTATAGCCGTATACAACGGCAACTACGATAGTTTTATGCATAAATTCGGCCCCGAAAGCATGGAAGCCTTGGCTGAATTGCGTTGCAATGTGCGTACATTCGGAATGTTTGCGGAATTGATTGCAAACAATTGGCAATCACATAACACATTGCTCGGTTTTGCAATGGATCACGGATGCCACGAAATTGACGGCGATTGCGGCTCACACGGATTGGATATGGATGAAGATCTGAATATCACACATCTGTACAAAGTGTTGCCGGCAAGTAAAGATTCTCAATGAAAAAACACAAATCATCAGCAAAGGCTTGACGGTAAAGTTCCGTCAAGCCTTTTTAAGTCAGAATAATGATGTGATCCAATAAATGACACCGTACAGCACACCTGCGGCGGTGCCGAACACAATAACGGGGCCTGCAATGGAGAACATATTGACAGCCGTGCCGAGAATGTGCCCTTCTGCTTGTATTAACTCAGTTCCCGTTCGTTTTATAAATCAGTCCCATCGCAACGACACAAAGTACGGATCTTCATCTCTGCCGCAATCCATTGAAAAACTGGCAATATATCGAACTCCGCCCGTTTTCTCATTGTAAGCAAAAATCATATAATAGTAATCTATCTTCTCTTTAGCTTTATTAAAGTCAAGCGTATCGCCCGTAAAGCTCAGGCAAGTCCAATTGCCCCACTGTGTTTGTTGTATTGCACCTTCCGGATAATAATTCTGAATGCGATTTAGTTCTTCAGCAAATTCGTATTCCGGTAATACCCATTCGGCATAAACATGAAAACTCGGGTCAACGACCTCTTGAAAATAGTAATAATATTTGGTTGTATCTAAAAACTTATCCGGTGGATACGGTCGTGAACCTTCCGCTATTGCACTTCGCGGTATATTCGCAGGAAACAGTTTATGTATATCATCCCCATACATTTTCACATAGTTACCCATTATTAAATAGTTTTCGGGGTTGTCCGTTTCCGAATAGACCGGAGGAATTAACATTAAAAATGAAAGACCTATCGGGTTTATACCTACTAAAAGTGCTACTGATAAGGCAATCCCTGCAATCCATCTGCGTTTTTTGCGTTTCTTAGGATTAAATTGGTGTTTTCGACATATCCAAAGAACTGTAATTGCCAAAACAACAGGAATCAAAACAGATAAAGTTCCGATGTAATATATAATGTTCCCGTAGAAACGGGCGAACGGAAAATCTTCGCGGTATGTAATAAACACGACTATACCATACAACCCCAAAACCGCAAGAAGAATAATTGCAGGTATTCGCATAAACCATATTTCCAGCAACTCTCCCCTTGTTGCTTTTCTGTCTGCAACAGGCAATGGTGCATTTTCAAGGCTTTCTTTGATTTTGGCACAAATGCTTTCCATTGTTACAGTTTCTTCTGCGGGAAAATCTTTCAATGCTTCTACTATCTTTTGACCAGTAACCACGAATTCTTGTTTGGCGGTTAGATATGCAGTCAAAACCTCCT
>JAFQKN010000182.1 GCA_017396895.1 Clostridia bacterium | reverse complement strand
GGCCGTGGCCGCCGGACTGTTTCTTATGACGTCCCTGTACTTCGACCTGTTTGCGGATGGTTTCTCTGTAAGCCACACGCGGAACGGTCAGGTCAACCTCAACACCGAACTTGGTCTTGAGTTTGTTAACGATAATATCAAGATGCTGTTCGCCCAGACCGGAGAGAACCTGTTCTTTGGTTTCTTCGTTGACCATGAAAGCGATGGTGGGATCTTCTTCCATGAGTTTCTTGAGGCCGGAAGCAACTTTTTCTTCTTCACCTTTCTTGCGGACTTTAACAGCCATGGAAAGGCAGGGAGCCGGGAAGGAAACACCGTCAAGTGTAACGGGGCTCTTCTGTGCGCTCAGTGTGTCACCTGTGATGGTGCCGGAGAGTTTTGTGATAACACCGATGTCACCTGCGGGGATAGCACTTGTATCTTCCTGCTTGCCGCCGCGTACGGTAACAATCTTGCCCATTCTTTCGGTTTCACCCGTGCGGCTGTTGACAACAGCGGCATCTGCGGTGAGTTTGCCGGAGATGACTTTGAAGAAACTCATCTTACCCACGAACGGGTCAGCAACGGTTTTGAAGCAGATGGCGGCTACGGGGCCGTTTTCATCGCACTTGAGGTCTTTTTCAACAACGGTGGATGCGGCAGGTGCAAAGTGAACGATGGAGTCAAGCAGAATGTCAACAGCATCGGTGGTGTAGCCTGCGCAAGCGAATACGGGATATACGGTGCCGTCCGCAATACCTGCGGAAAGGCCTTTGACGATTTCTTCGTGGGTGAATTCTTCTTCCATGAAGAATTTTTCCATCAGTTCATCGTCAGCAGCGGCAACGGCTTCGCTGAAGATGGCTTTGATTTCTGCAAGGGTGTCGCTTTCGGGCATTGCAACTTCCGTTGCTTTGCCGTTGTTGTAAGCGTATGCTTTGCCCTGTGCAAAGTCAACGTAAGCCTTGACGGTATCGTTTTCCATGTAAGGAACGATCACGGGGCAGATGGGGGCGCCGTATTCTTCTTTCAGAGCATCAAGTGTTTTGAAGAAGTCGGTGTTTTCGGCGTCGCAACGGGTAACTGCAAACATTTTTGCAATGCCTCTCTGGTCAGCGGCTGCATAAGCCTTTTCTGCGCCGACGTCAATACCGCTGCCTGCGGAAAGAACGATGAGAGCCGCATCGGCTGCACGCATACCTTCGCTGACACCGCCTGCAAAGTCAAACAGGCCGGGAGTGTCAATGATGTTGACCTTTGTATTTTTCCACTCCAGAGGAGCAACGGCGGTCGAAACGGATGCCTTGCGGCGTTTTTCTTCCGCGTCAAAGTCCATAACGGTGTTGCTGTCGGCTGTGCGGCCGAGTCTGTCGGTTGCACCTGCAATGTAGAGCATTGCTTCTGCGAGGGTGGTCTTACCCTTGCCGCCGTGGCCGGCGATCGCAATATTGCGGATGTTTTCTGCTGTGTAGAGTTTCACTGTTTTTCCTCCTTATGCCTTCCGCAACGTGTTTGCGGACAGGACCTATTTACACGTATCGTGTTTTAAAAACACGGCAACATCAATCATTATATCATAAGAATAATGTTTTTTCAATTATTACTTTTTTCAATAATTCGACCTTACTTTTAGGCAATATGCATATTTTTTACTGCATTTTGCCGTCTGAAAGGATTTGGAGATTCCTTTCCATTAAATCGAAAAACCGATTGACGATTCGTTTGTCTTCATCATTTCCGCGCACGCACATGGACAGTGTGAGCACTCCGTTGAGTGAGGTTGCGGACACCAGTGCAAAAGGCTTATATTTGACAGCACCCGTCATAAAGCCGTCCGTCGGAGCGTGACCGCACAGAGAATATCCCTCGCTGTCCAACACCCCGATGTTGCTCATGGCGAGCAACGGGTTGGAATACCCCAATTTGATAACGCCTTCCGCCGCTGTTTGCGGCAAAATGCTGTAACCGAATTTCAACAGCGGCAAGCCGTAAAGCCCCATGAACTGATCCTTCTTAAATCGTTCAACGGACTGTTTTGTGTATTCCAGTGTTTCAAAAATATCCTTGCCGCGGCGGGGAATATTGCATTGCATAAAAGCGGTGTGGTTTGTGATTCCCATGCCTTGTGTGTCTTTCAGGTGGCGGCGCAGATCAATGGCACAGGATATGGTCACACTTTCGTTTTCACCGTAGTCCGCCAATTCATACAAACTGTAAAAATAAGCGGCGACCAACAGGTCGTTGACCGTTGCGCCCAATGTTTTTCCCGCTTTGCGCAAAACCGCAAAACGGTCGGCATCGATCTTACGCAAAGCAATGAACGATTGATCGAGCAAACTGTTTTCCGTCAGCGGAAAACGGTGGTCGTCCTTTGCGCACACATTTTTGTAAAGATTTTGCGCCATTTTCTTTTCACGGCGTGAAAAATCACGGTACACCGCATCGTAAGAGCGTGTTCCATTCCGCAAATTGAGAGGGCTGATGCCCTTTTCAATGTAATCGGTGTAGCCTTGACACAGGGCGCGTACAAAATATTTCAGATCGCCGCCGTCCATGCACATATGATTTTCCACAATGCACAGCACACTGCCCGTTTCGTTGTAAAACACGGCAACTTGGATCTGCACGGGTGCATCGGGTTCAATGTACTGCGTCAGAAATCGGTCTGCGGCACTCTGCAGATCGGCTTCTTCGGATACCGTCAGTACGTCATCGATGGTATAGTCATTGACCTTCCAATGTGCGGTCAGTTTTGTGTCGATGAAGGAGGAATGCAAAACGGGTGCTTTTTCGATAAAGCAAAGCAATACCGTTTTCAGTGCTTCAATATTGATTTTTGTATCATAATACAAGGCAACGTGCACCATGCGGTCGTTGAATCCGCGGAACAGATAGTGCATTTTATCCCATAATTCAGCCGTCAGTTTTCTTTCCATATATTCTCCAACTCCTGTTTAATGGAATATCTGCCTTTGTAAAGCACGGTGCCGACGACCAATAACACATCAAAAGCAACGGCGGCAACCATCAACAGCCAACCCGGATTCCACGCAACGACACCCGTTAATCCCAATAACGGATAAATAAGTCCCATGCAGGCGGGGATATAAATGAGCCAGCTCAAAAATGCGAATTTCTGTTTTGTTACGCTTGCAAGTATGCCGTCTGCAAGCAACATTACGGCAATCGCACCCAAAAACAAAAGATAGCTGTTTTCGATGCCGAAGGGGAGGCGCATGACCAGAAACACAAACTGCGTTGCCATCATCACCGAGCCTGCCACGCACAAACGGACAAGCGGATACAGAACGGTATCGGTCAGGTGTGAAGCCAAAAAAAGCAACAGGTAAATGACCATGAACGAAACACCGCCTTCGATGATAAGCCACGTCGGATGCCAGACGTGTGTCGAAAAACCGACACCGAGGTATACTGCAACAAGACCGAGCATATACAGGGCAATGTTGCGCGGCAGATTTTTGATCCTCTTTTTGTCTTTTTGATCTTCGAGATAAGCGTAATATCCTTCTTCGATCGCTCTGTTTTCTTCAAAGATCAGTTCGCGGATGACATTTTCATCCGAAATGCCCCGCGTTTGCAACTGCTTTTTGCGTTTGAGCATGGTTTCCAGTACGTTGCGTTTGTAGGTGAATGTAAGGTCATCATTCGGGTGATTCTGCATATTGCGCTCAATATAATCGGCGTATGCTTTCATTGCATCACTTTCCTTTTTTATTCATGTGATATTCAAGCAGTTTGAATGTTTCTGCGCTCTCGGTGTCAAAACGGAACAGCCATTTTGCCGTTGAACCGTTTGCAGACGTTGTGCATTTGAAGAAATCAATTTCCTTTTCGTTATAAATCTGTGCATCTGCAATTCCGCAGGCGATCTTTTGCAGGAGAGAGCCGTCCGTTGCGATGCCATACAGGGATATGTGCTTGTTGACACGGGTTGCTCCCGTTACATCCTGCGATACGAATACATCATCCGCCGCTGTAAAATAAACGGTATGATCGTTCCACAGCAAGACCTTTTCCGTATCGGCAAACAGAACGGTTTGACCGTTGCCGTCCGTCTGTACGCAACACAGGTTGTTGTCGGTGTCGATATAGAATATGTTTGCGCAATATACACTCAGAACGCTTTGCACCTGATCGCAGATCTGCTTTTTTTTCAGTGTTTTCGGACAGATCCCGTAAAGAACGCGGTTATATGCGTCCCCGCAAATGACATATACGCGGCCGTCTTCCGCAAGCGTGATCTCATCCGCATATTTTATAATTTGTTTTTTTACACCGCTTGAAACATCGGTGCATAAAAGACTCTTTTGTAACTGATTGCCGACGGTGAAATAAACCAGATCGTTTTGAATGCCGCAGAAATCAAGGATATTGGCGGCAAGCAATTCCTCTTTGCCTTCTTGTGCCGCGGTGAACACATACAAATTCTTATTGTCGGCAGAGGGGGCATTGCGGGTGTAAATGATGCGATTGGCGTTGACGGCGCAAAGATCGATCCTGCCGCGGCAGACTGCCCGGGTTTCTGCGGTTTTTATATCAGTGACAAAGGTTTCGCCTTTTGTGTCCGTATACAGAATCAAACCGTCGCGCACCGCGTGCAGTTGAGAAATGTCTTCTGCAAGCACGGTTTCCTTGATTGCGTCCAATTCAAATTTTGAGACCTTGCGCGGCCCTTTGCCCTCCTTTGAAAAGCAGGAAATATAAATCTCCGAAACGGAATCGGATCTGTATACATCTGCTCCCGGAAAACTCTGTTTGCGGTCAAATTCATAGTTCATCTTGTCCGAGAAATCAAAATACTGCAAGCGGTTTTTGCTGTCCAGCCAAAACAGACGGTTGCCGTAGGTGACAAGGATCTTTGCAACCCCTTTCAGCACGGGTTCCGCAGACGGTTTTCCGTTTTCAACGCTGTAAATGCAACCGGATTTGTCGTTCGGCGCGTACATATATAATTGACCTGCGATCTGCAACACATCGCGGAAATTGTAAAATCTGCAAACTTCCGCCGCTAAGGCGTTTGTGTTTTTGTAACCTGCAATGCGTTGCATCGTTGCCAGCGCGTCCGTGTACTGTTTCTGTGCGAGATGCGTGCCGATCTTTCTGTATTCCGCTTCCGCGTCAATGCCGATTTCCGCAAGGCGGTCGGACAATTCTTTGTTTCTGTTTTCGAGTTCCGTTTGTACGGCAGGCAGTTCCTCAATTGATTGCGGGATTTCCAACGAATCAACGATCGAGCGCAACGCGTCTGCTTTTTTGCAGAATACGCGCAACTCCGTTTCCTGCGTGCCGCAACGGCGCAGTTGTTCCGTAATTGCGAGCAGATTTTGTAAAATACCGTAAAACTGTTCTTTGCACACGAGCAAACAATCGCGCAAGGAATCAAATAAATACTGCGCTTCACGGGTTTTGCCGCTTATGTACAGTTGTTCTGCTTTGTGCTGTGCCGACAGTAAGCCCTCTGCTTTTTTGAATGCAGGTGTATAGGCGCATTCAAACGCAAGTTGCCACGTGAGTGCATCCTCTGCGCTGATTTGCAGAAAAGTCTGCAACAATGCATCCGTATGTGTCACACTGACGGCAGGCAAAAACAACCTTGCATTCCAGTCAAGGTCCTCGAAAAAGTACTTTGCGTACGAAAGTGCGGCGGCAGGTGTACGGGGTAAAAGATCCGCCGAAGGGGACGGATGCGGTTTGTTGACAACGGTCGGTGTCGGTCGGATCGGCCGTTCACAGTACGGACAGATCCGTTTTTTCGATTCATCGGCAATTTTCAGAACGGCGGCGCATTGCGGACAGTACATCATCCGCAGACGAATATCCTTTTCCATACCTGTACTCCTTGTGTATTATATCCTCTTAAACTTAAAAGCTGCTAAACTGCAATTTATTTTTCATATGTACCGTAATGAACGGGTTCTATTACGGTTTCCAGTTTTTTCAGTGCTTTGTCTGCAAGATTCTGCATGGGCTTGCTTTTTGCCATACTGCGCACGTGTCCTGCAATGTTGTCCACCATCATGGAGATCGGCGGTGACATGGTCGGCGTCATTTCGGCTTTGCCGTTTTCAAAACGGAATACCAGTGTGCGCGATGCAAGGCATTCCATCGGGCGTAATGTTACGCGCAACGTGAACGCATCTTCCCAACGGGCAGCACCTGCAAACAGATACGGCCGACTGCACAGGAACCCTTGCGTATAGCGGTAATTCCCGTCCATGCCGCATTCGACGGTGTTGATCTCATCACCCTCCCGCCATGTGAGAAGGCAAGCGTCTTTGCGGAACTCAAAAACGACGTCGTCAATATTTCCGCCTCTGTCTTTTGTCATGTAAACAGCAGGGGTGGGAATAACACTCATCGGAAAACCGATGGCATCAATGAGTTTGTGCGGTGCAAAGCGGATGCGTTTGCCGTTGAGCACCTTTTCCATGGGACTGCGCACGTCGGAAGGCAAGAGTACGTCTACGGGATTCTCGTCGGCAAATGCTTTTAAGTCTGTCCGTTGTGTGGGTTCTTGCGTGATCGGTGCCTGTGCAAAGATCTGCATGATCGCGTTCCACATATCACCGTTTTCCGCCTGACCGCCCGTGAAGCAGACGACCATGCCGTTGTGTCTGTGCATGGCGGCGATCTGTCCGTACATTCCTTCTCCGCAGTATACGTTTTCGTCACGCATCCAGAAACTGAATCCGTAGCCGTTTTTCTTTGCTTCTCCGTGTGCAATGTGTTCACGCAGTTGGCTGACCGTTGCCTGTTCCAGCCATGCGGCGGGAATGACCTGTTTGCCGTTGAAAACACCCTTGTTTTGCACGCATACAAAGATCTTTGCCATGGATTCGGGGGAGAGGTTGATACCCCAGCCGCCGGATTCGATGCCCTTGTGATCGGTTTCCCAGTACGGAGTTTTGATGCCCAGCGGTTTCCACAGGCGGTCCTCCAGATACGAAACAACGCTTTGTCCGAGCACTCGCTGTAAGATCGCGCACACGCAATAACTGTTTTCATTTACGTATTCAAATTTTTCGCCCGGTTCATTGATCCATTTTGCATCAAACAAATGGGGAAGCCAATCGGCATCCGTTTTGCTCAGCAGATAATTCGGCCGTTTGCCCGAAGTCATGGTAATCAGATGGCGAACGGTCATTTTCTTCATATTCTGCGCGTCGTTTCCGAAATCGTATTCGGGGAACAGATCAATAACGCGCGCATCCAACGAAAGTTTGCCTTCCGTGACGGCAAAACCGAGTGCGATCCCCGTAATGTTCTTACTGATGGAATACATACAGTGCGGCTGATCGGCGGTGAACGGAAAACGGTAGCATTCCGCCGCAACAACGCCGTCTTTGATGACCATGCAGGTGTGCCAGTTGCTCCCCTTGGCGGTCAGATCTTCCAGTATGTCACGAATGACCGTGCTCGATAAACCGAGTGCTTCTGCATTTTCGGCACGCGGCAAAAAAATTGTATCCGCTTGATTTTGAATATTATTCATAAAAATCACCCTGCATCATTATACCAAAAATTATAAATGCAGTCAATTTTTGTTTTCATTTTTATTTTTAATAAAATGATTGCAAAGAAGCGAATAATGTAGTATACTGTATGTATCTATGCACCTCAGGGAGGAATCCGAATGAAAAACGGTATCAAACGAATCATCAGCATTTTTGTGTGTTGCATGATGTTTTTCGGAATGTGCAGTGTCTGTGCACAGGCGGCTTCGATAACACCGATCATTTATGTCGGGGATATCGGCAACAATGTTCTTTATTCTTATCCGAATGCGGCAAATCCTTCACCGGTTTTTCCGCCTGCCGAAGATGAACTGGAAGAACGGGTAATGCAGATCGTCGGCGGTATATTGTATACGACCGTTGTCGGAGACAGCAATCAGGGGACGTCTTGGATGAATCAAGGCATCAACGGCTTGCTGCGCGATATGATCTGCAATGAATTCGGTGAATCGCAGAACGGTGTGGGTGTAAACAAGCACAGATATCCGCTTTCCAATTATTCAAGTCAGTCGGACGTTATGACGGATCTTATCATGGCACTCGGAAAAGCCGAAAACAGTGTCGGTCTTGAGCATATGTATCTTTTTACTTATGATTGGCGATTGGATCCGCTTGAAAATGCCGCTTCTTTACAGGAATTCATCAAAGAAGTCAAAGTCAGGGAAAACGCGCGCAAGGTGTCTTTGCTTTGTGCCGGGAACGGCGGTGTGATAGGAAATGCATATCTGTATCGGTATGCCGACGCCGCAAGGGATAACGTCGCATCCTGCGTATTTCTCAATACTCCGTTGCTCGGGCACAGTCTTGTCGGTGACGTTATGACAGGCAATCTGACTGCAACTGCAGATGAAAACGGCGGTATTTTTGATATGTACAAAGATATCACGGCCGTTGAACGTGCCAATGCGCTTGTGCGTTATGTCAACGATGATCCCTACGGTGTGTTTGTCAGTCTTTTTGAAGATGTGCTCGGTGAAACGGAAAGTTCCAACCAATTTGTCAAGGCTCTTGTTTGGCTCATCAACAGTGCTTTCGGCGGGCAGGATGTCTGGAAAGAACTTGCCAAATCCTATAATGATTATCTTGAAAGTGACGGCGAAAAAATCTACGGCGAAACCTTGCGTAATTTTATGCGCTACGCACCCGGTATGTGGGCACTCGTCCCGCAGGAAGATTTTGATGCCGCATGGAGATTCATGTTCCCCGAGGATGAAGCTTCCGATAAACTGACCAAAAAAGTCAATGACTTCCGTGCCGTTTCGGCGGCTACACAGCAGACGCTTCAGAATGCAAAGGCAAACGGCGTTTATGTCAGT
Source organism: Clostridia bacterium (assembly GCA_017396895.1). GTDB lineage: Bacteria > Bacillota > Clostridia > Oscillospirales > Acutalibacteraceae > RUG806. The sequence continues at coordinate 4,655 of JAFQKN010000182.1, read as the reverse complement.
GTTGTGTCGGGTTACAATCTGCAGATTTTGCCTGCCGGTTCAACCATCGATGAACACAGCGATTGTATGATACTTACCAAATCCGCATCCGCAGGCGCATCTGCCGTCAAACACGGTTCGCAGGATGTTTTACAGCAGGCAAACGCAGACGGGCACAATCACCGTTCTCCCGATCATCAGATCGATGCTTCTACCGCCGCGTTGCCCGAAAGCACGTGGTTTGTCCGCAATCTGCCGAATCTTCGCTATGAAAGCGATACAGCCGCCGATTTTGTAATGTGGCTGCTGACAACGGGGCATCAGCGTACGGTCTGGGAGGATCCGGACTATTCTCAGTATATGTCTTATTCCGCCTCCAAGGACAGTATTTCGCCGATCGGCAATGAAAACCTGAAGTATTTTTTGGGAGATGCAAACGTGGATTTCCATGTCAACGTGGCTGATGCACGCACGGCTCTGCGAATCGCTGTCGGCTATTGGCAGGACGAGACCGAATGGGGAATGCGCCTTGCCGATGTCAACAGTGACGGTGCCGTTACGGTTGCCGATGCACGAGAGATTCTTCGATTTTGCGTCGGCCTGGGACAGTTTGAAAACTACAAACCGTAAGTTCTTTTGAAATGAAAAAAAGCGGTCGTCAGGCGGCCGCTTTTGTGTTACATAAAATAAAAAATCATTCATGAGCAAACGGTATGAAAATAAGAGAAAAACGGAGAAAACAGGAGTAAATGCAAAAAAGTTTTAAAAGTTGAGATTTTGTTGTTGACAAACGCTTTTGAACGTGATACTATACACGGGCAAAGATAAATCAAATCAGGAGGAAACACAATGTCTACTTACATGGCAAACGCTGCTACCGTTGAGCGCGCATGGTATGTTCTTGACGCAGAAGGCAAGACCCTCGGTGCTCTTGCAGTTGAAGCTGCTAACCTTCTTCGCGGCAAAAACAAGCCCACTTTCACCCCTCATGTTGACTGCGGCGACAACGTTATCGTTATCAACGCTTCCAAGATCGTTCTCACCGGCAAAAAGCTCGAACAGAAACATTATTATCATCACACCGGCTACATCGGTCACCTGAAAGATGTCAAATACGGCACTCTCATCAAGACCAAGCCCGAATTCATCGTTGAAAAGGCTGTTAAAGGCATGCTCCCCAAGAACTCTCTCGGCAGTGCTGCTTTTACCCGTCTTCATGTCTACGCAGGCGCAGAGCACAAGCACGCTGCTCAGAAGCCCGCTAACTACGAATTCTAAGGAAAGGGAGGCAATTGAAAATGTACGAAGGCAATCCTTATTTCTACGGCACCGGCAGAAGAAAGAAATCTGTCGCTCGTGTCCGCGTTTATCCCGGCACAGGCAAAATCACCATCAATGACAGAGATATCGACAATTATTTCGGTCTTGAAACCCTCAAGCTCATCGTTCGTCAGCCTCTCACTCTGACAGGCACTGAAGAAAAGTTCGACATCGTCTGCCGTGTTGCAGGCGGCGGCGTTACCGGTCAGGCAGGCGCAATCCGTCACGGCCTTTCCCGTGCTCTTCTGCAGTATGACGAAGAACTTCGTTCTCCTCTCAAGAAGGCAGGCTTCCTGACCAGAGACCCCAGAATGAAGGAAAGAAAGAAATACGGTCTCAAAGGCGCTCGCCGTGCACCGCAGTTCTCCAAGAGATAACTTGTTTTTTCAAAATCACAGCACTCACGCAAGTGGGTGCTGTTTTTTTGTCGAACTGCGATCCTCACGGCAAAGCCGTTGCGGTCGAAACTAAAAACAGTCCCCCGGACTGTTTTCTTAACGTTTCGAAGTTCAGCAAGAGATAACTATTTCTCGTTCTTCACAGCTCTCACGCAAGTGGGAACTGTTTTTTTTCTTGCTGAACTGCGGTCCTCGCGGCAGAGCCGCCTGTAAAACAAAAGAGAACTGTCTCAATCCCCCGCATTGGGGAATGTAACAGTGCATGAAAGCGCAAAATTTAGTCTGCCACAAGACAATTTGAATCAAAACGGCTGTTTTACGGCTGAATTCTGTGCAAAGTTGCGTAGGTAGACTAAATATTTATCATCAATTTGACAAGTAATTTTCCTTGACAATACAAGAAACAGATGCTATAATATATCCGAACACAAAATCTTGTTCTACCTTACCTAATATTAGGGATTGATACACGTTCACGCGAGTCGCTTCTAAAAATCATGCGTCTACCTTACCTAATATTAGGGATTGATACTAGAGCATACTTCCTTTAAATTGTGTGTAGTCGTCTACCTTACCTAATATTAGGGATTGAAACTCTACGCAGTGGTCTAAGCGATATCTTTTTTCTTCTATCTACCTTACCTAATATTAGGGATTGATACTATATTTGCCGCCGGTACATCCGACTAATAGCACTACCTTACCTAATATTAGGGATTGATACTTGAATACTTTGAGCACTTTGACCATTTTTTTCTACCTTACCTAATATTAGGAATAATCTGTTTGCACACAAGCCGAACTTCATTTTGTTTTGAGGTTCGGTTTTGTTCTTTCTGAAAAAAACAGTGGGGTTGGAGGCGGCGGTGCGCATTCCGTCCGAGTTCGGTTTTCAAAATCCTTTTGCAATGCGTGCAATTATGATGTAATATAAAAAAGAGCCTTGAAGCAGGAAAGGAAAGTGCCATGATCGTTATCATTACAGGTGCATCGCATACGGGTAAAACCCTGCTTGCACAGAAGTTGCTTGAAAAATACAAATATCCGTATCTTTCGATCGACCATCTGAAAATGGGGCTGATCCGAAGCGGGCAAACGGAACTGACGGCTTTGAGTGACGATGAAGCGTTGACGCAATACCTGTGGCCGATCGTGCGTGAGATCATCAAAACCGCGATCGAAAACAAGCAAAATCTGATCGTCGAGGGCTGTTATGTGCCCTTTGATTGGCAGTTTGACTTCTCTGCGGAATATATGGATCATATCCGTTATTATTGCCTTGTGATGAGCGAAGCGTACATCCGTAATCATTTTGACGATATCAAAAAATATGCAAATGCTGTTGAAGCACGCATGGATGATTCGGATTGCACCGAACAACAGTTGCTTGCGGATAATAAGTATATTTTACGGCAGGTGCAACGGCATCATCTGCCATATATTCTCATTGATGCACAATACGATGTGCAAATTGATCTTGAGATTCCGTAAAAGCAGGAATAAGATGATTTTTTCTTGCATTTTTTGTTGCAATGTGCTACCATGAATACCGTTCGCGAAAGGGGAGAACCGCATGGAAATCACGGATTTTGTGTTCAGTTTAACGGAAATGATCGGAACGGTTTCGTTTGCCGTGTCGGGAGCTATGATCGCCATTTCCCGCAAACTGGATGCGTTCGGTGTGTTGGCACTGGGTATGATCACCGCATTCGGCGGCGGTGCCGTGCGTGATCTGCTCATCGGTTATGTGCCTCCTCGCTGTTTTTACTCTTTCCGTCTGCTTGCGGCGGCATTCGTGTCGGCCCTTGCCGTGTTTGTGATCGCCTATATTCTGCGTGAGCATTATTTTCGCCGTGAAAGGCTCATTGATAATATCAATAATATTATAGATTCGGTTGGCTTGGCGGCGTTTACCGTGTCGGGCATACAGGCCGCGATCACGGCAGGAGAATCCGACAACCCGTATTTCTGCATTTTTCTCGGTATGCTCACGGGCGTGGGCGGCGGAATTTTACGCGATTGCATGAGCCGTACGACACCGCTTGTATTTACAAAACGTGTGTATGCAACCGCATCCATCCTCGGCGGTGTCGGGTATTATTTGTTGTTGCATTTCGGCTGTCCGGGCAATGCGGCGGCATTCATTGCCATGGCTTTGATCGTTTTGATCCGTATTCTGGCAACGGTATTCCGTTGGAGTTTGCCCAAAATTTCCGTCCATGACGAACAAGTGCAGGAGAATTAAAAATAAATTGAAAAAATTTCAAAATAAAGGTTGACATTTGGCTTCGAAAGTGCTAATATACTTTAGCAATCAGAAATGCGCTGGTAGCTCAGTTGGATAGAGTAACTGGCTACGAACCAGTAGGTCAGGGGTTCGAGTCCCTTCCAGCGCGCCATGAAAAAAGCACTTCGCAAGAAGTGCTTTTTTCAATGATATCCGTTCCATTCGAAACGGATGATATATCTTCGATATGATATCCACCTTCGGTGGGTGATATATGCCTTCGGCATATGAAAGAACGGATATTATATCATACTTGCGTGGCAAGTATATCATACGGCTTGTCGTATATCATATCGCACAAGCGATATATCATTGAAAAATGCAAGATTTTATGATATAATCTATTAAGCAAACTTGAATTTGTCTAACTGTAAAAATATTAACGAATAAGGCGGTGATGATATGTCGAAGGAGTATATGTTCGAATTTCCTGGAACCAAGAAAGATTTCATGAACACCTTGAATCGATTTAGCCATAATGCCTCGTATTCCAGTGGCACATTTTATTATTTCGACAATTACATCATAAAGCTGGTTGGTGACGAAATACATTTCGGTGTAGCAAGAGGCGGACATTCTGGCGGTTATTGGTTTGTGCCAACAATCACCGAATTAGGTGATAAAATGGAATTCCGTGGAGAAATCCGATATATCGGGCCTAATGATAACCG
>JAFQKN010000023.1 GCA_017396895.1 Clostridia bacterium | reverse complement strand
TGCCGACGGCAAAGAAAATATCCTTATATTCCTTGTAAGGAACATATTTTCCTTCTGCCGGGGTGCTCCAATGTGTTTTGACTTCATTTGCAAATGACTTGACCTTGCCGACGAGGTTTGCGGTCTTGTCACTCATATCCATCACACTCCTTTGTTTGCGGCTGTGCCGTTAATCTTATTTATAATACCATATTATTTTTACAATTTCAACATTGAAAACCAATTTATTTTGTGTTAAATTGTTAATGTTGTATAAAGTAAAAGGCGAAAGGTTGTGGATTTTGTGGTCAATCTTGCTGTGTTGGGATTTGCACACGGGCATGCACAGAGTTTGCTCGGGCAATGGAAAGAACATCCCGAATACGGTGTAAATGCCGTCTGCGGTTGGGATGCACAAGACGGAAGATGTGAAGAAAACTGCAAGAAATGGGCTCTGCAGGCAAAGCCTTTGCAGGAAATTCTGGATGATGCGCAGGTGCAGGCTGTGCTCATTTGCGCCGAAACCGCTTTTCATGCCGAACTGGCGGTGAAAGCCGCCGAAGCCAAAAAGAAGATCATTCTCTATAAACCCATGGCTGTTAAGTTGCGTGATTCCGAAAAAATCGTAAGAGCCGTAGAAGAAAACGGCGTTGATTTTACGGTGGCTTACCAGATGCGCTGTGATCCCGCCAATCTTGAAATGAAGGAAAAAATTGACAGCGGTGAACTCGGAAAATGTTTTTATTTCCGTCGCAGGCACGGACTTTCTTCGCACCTGTGGGGGGATTTTGAGAATTCTTGGCACGTGGATGCACAACTTAACCGTGATATTTTTGCCGATGACAGTGCACATCCCATTGATCTGATTTTATGGCTGTTCGGTATGCCGCGCTACGTCAGTTGTGAAATTTCCACGGCAAGGCGCAACTTCATAAAAAATGATACGGCCGTTGCCGTTCTGCGTTATGACAGCGGACTTTTGTGTGAAGTGTCCTTCAGTGCCGTTTGTTCTGCGGCGGAAATTACGACCGAAGCCTATTTTGAGGACGGCGCGTTACAGCATTACGGGGGCGATCAACCGGCCGCCGCCGCAAATGACAACACCCATCCTGCCTTGCGTTGGTATAAAAATGCCGAGCACCGTTGGCAGGATTCCGCCTTGCAGATCCCCTCTGCGCAGAGTGAGCGCATCGCCGCACAGGCACAGCCGCTTGCCGACTTCTTAAACGGAAAACGGCCGCCGATCTGTACGGCGCAAGAGGCACACGATGCACTCAGAGTGGTGCTTGCGTGTTGCCAATCTTCCGTACGCGGCAGCCGCGTCAGTCCCGAAGACCTGAATCTTTATTTGCTTTGATTTGTTGTGACAAGAATACAGTTGAATTCTTCACGGATGATCTTATCGAGAGGTCTTACAAGATCTGCGGGGTTGTTGTGCAGGATGAATTCTCCGTTTTCTTTTGTGTAGCACACAGAGGAGCCGCCGCCGTCGAGGTTGACGGCTCTTTTTACACCGAATGATTGCATCAGCAGTGCCATGTCCACAAGAGATGCACCGTTGGAATAATCGGGGATGCGTCCGTCCACCACAAGAAAAACAGCCGTACCGTCCTCGCAAAGTCCTGCCGCCGTACGCGGATGTCTCGTGAATGCAAAAGGTTCCAACGGGCCCCATTCATAAAGGTGTCCGTCTTTGAGGATCATTTCCAGACCGGCCGCAGCCTGTTGCAGTTGCGGCAAAAGTTCGGGTTCTTCCTCTAAGGTTGTCAAAACGGGTGAGCCGTCTTTTTTGATGCCGATGAAAGCTCTTTTGCTGTCGGCATTGGCGATCACAGAACCGTCTTTGACGCAAAGTCCCGAGGGGCTACCGTCACCGAACATATTAAAGAAGTCCGCGTTGACAGCGGCGACCACGTTTTTGCCGTTTGCAATGGCCGAATCGATCATGGCAGGTACGGTTGCAATGACGTCATGCGCCTGCAAGCCGTCATTCGGCGTGCCGACGGCAAGACTTGCCTTCTTTGTGTCAACAAACAGCCAGAACGTGTGCACGGGCGCACCGACTTTGTCTTTATACAGAATATGCTTATAAACGACACCGTCAACTACCTGTTTTTCTTCGGTCTGTTGGGCTGTCAGGCCGTTGTCATACATTTTCAGCAAGTCTTCTTCATTCGCATATTTCGGTGTACCAAACTGCAGTTCGTGGTAAAACAGGTCACCGTCTGTCGAATCGTCATATAAGGTCAGACACATCGGGGTGTCTGCCTGCGGTTCGGGAATAAAAAAGAAATGCGTGAGCACATCAAACGGTTCTTTGTCATTGAACGCATCACTGTAAACTTCGTCTCCGATATGCAGTTTTACATTGAAATACGGATATTCAAAGCGGAATACAATTTTGATCCGATCACCGCAACGGAGATGCTCCACGCTGAGCAGTTCATCCGCATCCAGGGCGGCGGCATTCTTTTTCAGTTCTTCAAACAAAACAAGACCTCCCGATTGCTTTTTCTTTTATCATACCATGTGATTTCACTTTTGTCGATACATTATTTTTTCTCATTGACAGATTGCAATTTTTTGTTGTATTATCAAAATATATTCCCGAAAGGAGATTTACCATGCGTATCGGATGCTGTTTATCCCCCAATACTTTTATGCCCGAATTCAAAAATACCGTCCATGCGGATCAACTTTTTGACGTGCTGACACAGGGCTATCGCAATATTATGAATATGGGTTTTGATTATGTGGAGGCCACATCGGGCTCGGTGAACGATCTGCAGCCCGATGAATTGCAAAAGTTGGCGGAACTGACAGCCGCAGGGGAGTTCAAAATTGATTATGTCAACTGTTTTTTGCCCGGGCATAACCGTGTCTGTGTTGATTTTGAGCAGGCTCGTCAACACGCAGACCGCACATTTCTGAATCTGCACAAACTGGGTATCAAAGCCCTCGTGTTCGGTTCGGGCAGAAGCCGCAGTTATCCCGATGGAATGAGTGAGGAAGAAGGCAATCGTCATTTTAAGGAATTTCTGCGTTACTGCGCGGATGCAGGTTCGCAGTACGGTATTTTTACCTGTATTGAACCCTTGCAACCCACGGAAACCAATCAGATCAACTTTGTTTCGCAGGCAATCGAATGGGCGGCAGAGATCGACCATCCGTTTTTGCGTATCACGCCCGATGCGTTTCACATGGCGGTCGGCGGCGAAGATCCTGCTGTTTTGCGCAAGGCATTGCCGAGGATCAATCATATGCACGTATCGGATGCCCCCGGTCGGGTTCGTCCCGGAAAAACGGGCAATGACTATCTTGTCCGTGTCGGCAAGGTGCTGAAAGAGATCGGCTACAATGGCGACCTGACCATTGAATGCGGCTATGAAGATTTTATGGTCGATATGTCCGCAGGACTTGCTTATCTGAAGGAGAATGTGATATGATTTTTACCGTAAAGCAGAAAGAAAATAATGTATATGAAGTGTATGCAGACGATCGTCTGTTTACCGTCTGCGATTATTCCGCAACTTATAAAAGACCGTTCATGGGCCCTGTATACGCACCTGACGGCGTGTCTTTTACCCGTTTTGAACCGTTCCACAAGGAACATCCCCATCAGCGTTCTCTGTTCATCGGTGTCGGTGATGTGAACGGTGTTGATTTCTGGAATGAATATGAAGACGACAAGGGTGTTATCGTTTTCGACAGTGTGGATGAAATTTCCGAAGGTGATACCGCTGTGGTCGCCGTCAATACCGTCTGGAAAAAGCCGGACGGTACACCCGTTGTCAATGAAAATCGCCGTCTTACTTTTTCCGCTGCCGAAACAGGTGTTCGCGTGGATGTGCGTGTTGTTTTTACCGCCGCATACGGCGAAGTCGAATTCGGTGCAACCAAAGAAGCAGGTCCTCTCGGCATCCGTGTCAATGACTTCATGCGTGCGGATAAACGCGGTACGTTCCGCAATTCCGAAGGCGGAATCAAAGAGAAAAAGTGTTGGGGCAAAGAAGCACTCTGGTGCAATTACCGCGGCCGCAAAAAGGGCAAACTTTACGGCATTGCCGCATTTGACCGCAAAACCAACGAACGCTTTCCGACTACATGGCACATCCGCAATTACGGCTTGATGGCGGCAAACAATCTGTTTTTTAAGGGTGGCTTGAGCATTCCCGCAAATGAAAACCTACAGTATGATTATACCGTTGTGTTCTGGACGGACAGCATCAACGAAGCAGAGTTTTCGGAATAAAACAAAAAGAGAGAAGTCTGTTTTTCTTGACTTCTCTCTTATGATATCAAAGCATTGTGTGTCTGAGTTCGTCAGCCGACAGGGGAGAATAGTAAGCAGGTGCGATGTCAAACATTGTCTTGCATCCGCACTGACCTTCTTTGTTGAGTCTGTAAACAGCCCTTGCGCCGGCAACCAGAACGCTGGATGTGAATTCGGGGTTGCTGTCGAGTGTCAGTTTGTACTCAATGATGTTTTTGTGCTCCTTGTTGATTCCCGTTACACCGCTGCGGATCACAAAACCGCCGTGCGGAAGTGCGCTGTGTTCGGCTTTCATTTCTTCTGCGGAAATGAAATGCACCGTTGTGTCGTAAGGCTCAAAATAGTTGGGCATGGTTTTGATGGCGGTTTCAATGGCGGCTTTATCCGCACCGTCTTTTGCAACAACAAAACATTCACGCTTGTGCATTTGTCTTGCCGTCAGTGTCGGCTGTTCGCCGCTTCTTACGATTTCTACGGTTTCTTCGACCGGTACGGTATACTGTCTTGCATCCGCAACACCGTCAATGCGACGGATTGCATCGGAGTGGCCTTGGCTGACGCCTCTGCCCCAAAACGTGTAGTTCTTGCCTTCGGGTTGAATGCAAGAGGCATACAGGCGGTTTACGGAGAACATACCCGGATCCCAACCGGCGGAAATGAGTGCGGTTTTGCCGTTCGCTGTGGCTGTTTCGTTGACCGCATCAAAGTGTGCGGGAATGGCTGCATGGTTGTCAAAACTGTCCACCACGTTAAAATATTGCGCATAAAAAGGAGTTTGTTTGGGAAGATCCGTGGCACTGCCGCCGCAGAGAATGAGTACGTCGATTTCATCCTTCATCTGCAACAGTTTTTCTTCTCCGTATACAGGCAGACCGTCCGTCTGCACGTTCACGCTCTGCGGATCTCTGCGCGTGAATACTGCCTTCAGACACAGATCATCGTTCTGTCTGACGGCTGCTTCCACACCGCGACCGAGATTGCCGTAACCGAAAATACCAATATTGATCATACTGTTCACCAACCTTTGCATTGATGAAAAATATTATAGCACACTCGTTTTTTGCTGACAATAAAAAAATAAGTGAAAATTCTTCAAAGCAAAGATTTCGGAAATTTTAATAAAAAAGGGATGCGAAGATATGTCTGTTATCATTAGAAAATACAAAGCCGAAGACCGCGAAGCCTGTCAAAAGATCTGCATTGAGACCGCCGCACCGTCCAGAGTTCAAACCGAAAAGCAAAGAAAGGCCCTTGCAACCGTTTACAGTGATTCTTACGTGGATTTTGAAGGAAACCGCTGTTTTGTTGCACAGACAGACAACGGGGAAACGGTCGGTTATATTCTGTGTGCGCCCGATACAAAAAAGTATTGTCGCCATGCGCTCAGATATCATATTCTTCCGCTTATGAAAGTCTCTCCGCCGGCGGCATTGTCGGCAATGGCGGAGTTCTGCGTTTTTTGTTTGCTGTCGGTCAAAAGACCTGCGCATATGCATATTGACATTCTTCCGACGCACCAACGCATGGGGATCGGCACGCAACTGGTCAATACCTTGCTTTCGCAATTGAAATCGGACGGTGTTCCGTCCTTGTTCCTCATAACTGACACCGGCAACACCAAAGGGCCTGCATTTTATAACAAATACGGTTTTTGCCTTCGATATAAAATTTTGTCGGCACTTGTATATACGATGGAGTTGTCTTGATTTTTTTCTGTTTTTCTTAAATTGTGCTTGACAAGTGCAATTGTTTGTGGTAAAATCCTTTATGCTTACGGAGAGATACCGAAGCGGTCATAACGGAACGGTCTTGAAAACCGTCGTACTGCAAAGTACCGTGGGTTCGAATCCCACTCTCTCCGCCATTTAAGAACAATTGAATTTTTTCATTTACTGTTACCAATACACGGAGAAGTACTCAAGTTGGTGACGAGGCGCCCCTGCTAAGGGCGTAGGTCGGGTAACCGGCGCAGGAGTTCGAGTCTCCTCTTCTCCGCCAAAAAAATTCCAAGTCTTTCGACTTGGAATTTTTTTATCCGCCGGATGCACATAACGGCATATCATTTGCATTTGATAATTACTTCCTGCAACCGCTGTTGCAATTCTTCACTTTCGGCACTGAATGTATAAGTGTCTGCAATTTCCTGCAAGGGTTCGGATAACTCCGACAACGGGTTTATCTCCATTGCTTTGATTATATAACTTAATTGCTCTTCGTCCATATCCTTATTGATAAGATTAAGCATGACGTCTTTATGTTTTTCAATGCCGACAGAGCATGAAATGGGATCGATCCACTCACAATCCACAAGAAAATACAACACTTTTTCATGTGTGAGATAGTCACCGCTTGTCAATGCGTGCGTGACAATACCTACGGCGGTTTTATCTTCTGCATCATGGTAATTCTGCAGAACATTGTCGCAAAGGGCCAAAAATTCATCTATTTCTTTTTCATCGGGCACAAGTCGCAATTGATTGGCTTTTGCTATAATTGCACCGCGTGTCTTAAAAGTAAAAGTGCCGTCATAAGTAGCTATGATTTCGTCAGCGATTTCACCTGCCTGCATGGGGGCTTTGCTCAATAACTCTCTTATGGCGTGAAAAGCCAATTGCTCATCATCCCCACGGGCAATTTTGATAAGACTATCCGTTTCGCTTTCTCCTTCGAGCAGATACATACTGTTTCGCTTGATTTCAAAGTCGGTATTTTTATCATTTATTAACTTCTGCAGTAATTCTTCATCGGGAGAGAGGTCGAGTTCATCGCAAACCTGCAAAAGTAAAATGCGCAACGCCGTACTGTTCTCCGTGTTTTCGATTTCCTGTTCAAGCAGATCAAGTGAAACATCTTTTGAGGCATTGAGCAAATCTTCGGCATATTCAATCAAAGCAAGATCTTCCGATTCGGTTTCCAAGGCGTTGATTTCTTGTATCAATTCATAAAAAGATTGGTTTGCCTGCTCATTGCCGTCATTTTTGCCGAAGGAAAGGTTGTTGCTGAACATGAGTATTGCAACTACGGCAATTGCGATGAGTATTACAGAACTGAGTATAATGTATAACCGTTTTTTGTTCGTTTTCATAGTCTTTTCCTCCTTAATATTCTATAAATAGTATAATTTTTTTGCAACAAAAAGTCAATCAGTATTCTGTTGTGTGATGTAAAATCGTTATATTGCTAAAATGAATAAAAAATAATTGTTGAAAATATACAATATAAAACAAAAAAACAGTATCCGTGTCAGATATCATAAAAAGACAAAACAGATATTTTCAAGTTTTTTGCACCTGAAAATACCTGTTCCTTCTTTTTAATTATGGTTGTACTGCGTGAAACATAAATACAGTGTCGGACTAATCCGAATACCTGTCATAGATCCCGTCGGGAAGAAAATCATAAATGTCTGCCGCATTCTGTGTTTCATCGTCGATCTGCGGTGTTCCTTTTCTGTTGGAATGATAGGGAAGCGGCAGAATATCGGGTGGGAGTGCATCTACGCGGATGTTGTTTTTGGTTTTCTTAGGTTTGTTGGTCTGTTCGTTTTGCATTTTATATCCCTCCGAATCTATTGTGGATCGTTTTGTTGCATTTTATGCAACGCTGTTGCAGAACAAACCGACAGTTTTGCATTTTTGGTTGACAAATAAATGTAACCTTGCTACAATGGCAAAAAAAAAGAAAGGCAGGTGAACAAAATGACAAATAAGACTCTTGATACCATGATGGTACACGTCGTCGAACGCAGAAATACCAAACGAAGTGTCATTTTGTCCGCCTTTTTGTGTTGACAGGGTAGGTTTATTGTATACCGCAGACATCTTCGTTTTTCGCGAAGGTGTCTTTTTTTGTTATTATTGAAGTGAGATAGAATTTAGAGGTGAAGTAAATTATGAATGAGAATAAGACGATCGTTGTCAAATGGCAACATGAACGCACGTGCATTTGTGTGGATGAGATCCGCTATGTGGAAAGTTATAACCGCCACCTGATCTTCCACACGGGCAATGCGACAAGTGAAACGGTCGGAAAATTGACCGACATTCTGTCCGTTCTGCAACCGCACGGTTTTGTGCGCGTGCATCAGGGATATATTGTGAATATGAATCACATTCGCAAATTTGAGGCGGATGCCGTTGTGCTCAATGACGGCACACGCGTAATGACCAGCGTGCGTATGCGCTCGCAGGCATTAAAAGAGTATGACCGCTATATCGGGCAGGTATTCACGGTCGTGTAATATTTCCGAAAGGAGTTACATAATGTTATTATTCAATTGTTTTTTAATATTGCTTGCCCTTTTTTCTATCGGTTTCGGTGTTGCGATCAAAGACGGAAAGTGTGAAGATATAATAAACAGTCTTTCTCTGTCCGATACGTATACAAAATGGCTTACAAACGGTATGATCGCAATGGGGATCCTGTTGGGACTTTGCGCGTTCGTTGCATTACTGAGTCCGAATAACGCAATGTTTATTCTCGGAGGGCTTGCCGTTCTTATATCGCTGATCTCCAACATATTGATCGGAATCATCAAATACGGAAAATAATAAAACCAAACAAAAAAGCGGTGCCGAAGCATCGCTTTTTTTTCATATCGGTTATTCTGCAAAAAAGAGTCTTTTTGCGTTTTGTGTTGTGATCTCCAGCACTTCTTCCACTGTGCAGTTCCATATTTCTGCGATCACGGCGGCAGACAGCGGAATCATGGATGAATCACAGCGTTTTCCTCTGTGCGGAACGGGTGCCATATACGGACAATCTGTTTCCGTCAGCAACAATTCTCTGGGGACGACTGCGGCGGCTTCCAAGGGCTTTTTTGCACCTTTGAATGTCAGCGCACCGCCGAAACCGACGTACATCCCTAATTTTACGACCTCTTTTGCCATTTCGGCACTGCCCGAAAAACAGTGCACCACCCCTTTGGGCTTATATTGTTTCAAAAGCCGCATGGTGTCCTCGTGTGCTTCGCGGTCGTGGATGATAACGGGTAAATCGGCTTCTTTTGCAATCTGCAACTGCCGTTCAAATACTTGCTGTTGAATATCTCGCGGTGAAAAATCGTAGTGATAATCAAGTCCGATCTCACCCACCGCTACGCATTTCGGATGTTTGAGCAGGGAAGGCAGGATTTCAATTTTGTCCGCTTCCTGTTGCGCTTCATGCGGATGCACACCGCAGGCGGCATACAGATAGTCCCATTGTTCCGCCATGCGCAGGCAAATTTCGGAGGAGTCCAATGTGGTGCCGCAATTGAGTACGGCGGTTACACCCTGTGTGGGAAGTGTCTGCAAAACAGTCTCTCTGTCTTCGTCAAAGCGGCGGTCATTGTAGTGTGCGTGTGAATCGAAGATCGTGTACATCAGCGTACCTTTGCACCGGCGGGCATACCGTCAACGAAAATGACTTTTACATCATCTTCACCGCAATCGGCGGCAAGGATCATGCCCTGACTTTCAATGCCGCAAAGAACGGCGGGCTTGAGGTTTGAAACAAGAATGATGCTCTTGCCCACAAGATCTTCGGGTTTGTACCATTTTGCAATGCCGGAGGCGACCGTACGGTTTGTAAAGCCGTCGTTGACCGTCAGTTTGAGCAGTTTTTTTGCTTTTTTGACAGGTTCGCAATCTACGATCTTTGCAACGCGCAGATCTACTTTTGCAAAATCTTCAATGCCGATCTTGGCAATGCCCTCAATTTCGGCCTTGCGTGCGGCTTCTTCCTGTCTTTTTTTGTATTCTGCTTCCAGTTCAGCAAGCAGTTTTTCCGCATCGATCCTCTGGAACAGGGGAGTGGCTTCTGCGACGCTTGTACCGAGTTTGTAGCCGCCGAACGTGAACAGGCTTTCATAATCGGTCACATCGGTATTGATCTGCTTGCAGATGGCTTCTGCGGTGGTCGGCATGACGTGAGACAGAGCCAGCGTTACAATGCGGATGCCTTCCAGCAGGTTGTAAAGCACGGTGGAAAGACGGTCTTTCTTTGCTTCATCTTTTGCAAGTGCCCAAGGTGCGGTTTCGTCAATGTATTTGTTGCAACGCTTTGCCGCATTCATGACCACTTCAATGGAGTCGGCCATCTTGAATTCGTCAAGAAGTTTCACCGATTCGGGAACGCAGGCAAGAACGGTTTCTTTGAATTCCTTGTCGAGTTCTTCCTCAACATTGTTGCAGGGAAGTGTGCCGCCGAAATACTTGTTAACCATGGCAACGGTGCGGTTGACAAGATTGCCGAGTGTATTTGCAAGATCGGTGTTGTATCTTTCAATGATGTTTTCGTAGGAAATGGTTCCGTCATGAGCAAACGGCATCTCGCTGAGAACATAGTAACGAACGGCATCCGCACCGAAGGTTTCAACAAGGTCTTTTGCGTAAATGACATTGCCGCGTGATTTGCTCATCTTATCCGTACCGCTGAGCAGCCACGGGTGACCGAAGACCTGCTTCGGAAGCGGTTCACCGAGTGCCATCAGAATAACGGGCCAGTAGATAGTGTGGAAACGCACGATGTCTTTACCGATGATGTGAATGCCGGGCCAATACTTTTTGTAATCATCACTGCTGCCGTCGGGATCGTAGCCGATGCCCGTAATGTAGTTGGAAAGCGCATCGATCCACACGTAAACCACATGACCGGGATCAAAGTCCACGGGAATGCCCCAAGTGAACGTGCTTCTGGAAACGCAAAGATCCTGCAGGCCGGGTTTGATGAAGTTGTTGAGCATTTCTTTTTTGCGGCTTTCGGGATAAATAAAATCGGGATTGGCTTCGATGTGATCTTCCAGTTGTTTCTGATATTTGCTGAGTCTGAGGAAATATGCTTCTTCTTTTTCAAGTCTGACAGGTCTGCCGCAATCGGGGCATTTGCCGTCAACCAACTGGCTGTCGGTGAAAAAGCTTTCGCATTCCACGCAGTATTTTCCTTCATAGGAACTCTTATAAATATCGCCCTGTTCATACAGCTTTTTGAAGATTTTTTGAATCACACGCTCGTGCATTTCGTCGGTCGTGCGCAGAAAACGGTCATAGCTGATGCCCAGCAGTCTGTAGTCATTTTGAATGTCGGCAACGATGCGGTCAACGTGTTCTTTGGGGGTAATGCCCTGTTCTTTGGCTTTGTTTTCGATCTTCTGACCGTGTTCGTCCGTGCCTGTCTGGAAGCATACATCATAACCCTGCATTCGTTTGAATCTCGCAACGGCATCGGTGAAAACAAGTTCGTAAGTGTTCCCGATGTGCGGTTTTGAAGATGTGTAGGGGATTGCCGTGGTAATGTAGTAGGGTGTTTTTGCCATGATGTACCTCCTTGCGAGTGTTTCGCAAATGTTTTTGTCCGAATTGCATCGGATTTATTTATTATATATTTTTTTATCCTTTTTTTCAAGTATTAAATCAAAAAAGTATGTTTACACTTTGTTCATAAAATGTAAATAAATAAGATACAAAAGCAGAAACATCAGCAGATACAATAAATGTATTAACTTGAAAGGATGAACATTTATGAAAAAACTGATTTGTATCCTTTTGTCTGTTATCATGTGCCTTTGCGTGCCCGTTTTTGCAAATGCGGACGAGGCCTGTGATTGCGGCCATGCGCCTGTTGTGTTGGTGCGCGGTTTCGGTTCCCCCATGTTTGCGGTGCAGGAGGACGGCACGCAGACCGCACTGGTGTCCCTTGCAACCGAAGATATCATGGCAATGATCCCCGATATCATGGCTGCTTTGGGCAAACTGACGCTCGGTGACGACGTCGGCTTTGCGAAGGCTGTGAAAGGTATTGTGGACGGCATTGCGGATAACTTGTATTGCAATCCCGACGGTACTTCCAAAAACAACATTGCCGTTCTTGCCAATACGGAAGTGACCGCAGAGGTGCATCTGCAGACAGAGTACCGTTTTGATCTCAATCAGGGCGGCAATGCGGGCTTGTATGTGTTTGAACATGACTGGCGTCTGGATCCCACCGCCACGGCAGACCGTTTGCATGCTTACATTGAGGAAGTGAAAGCGGTTACCAAACATGAAAAAGTTGTCTTGGTTGCACACAGCCAAGGAAACATCGTTGCTACGTCCTATCTTGCCGAATACGGCAACGATTCCGTTGAAAAAGTTCTGTTTACAAGTCCTGCCTATCAGGGCTTGCGTTTGGTCGGTCAACTGTTTACGCGCGATGTCAGCATAGAAGGAAAAGCCTCTGCCGTCACCGAGTTTCTTGACACATTTATGAGACTTAATATGGATCAGCAATCGATCGTGACTTTGATCGGTGTATTGGACGAAGCAGGTGTACTGGATGCGGTTGTGGGTGCATTGGATCTCTTCCTTGATTCCACTCTGGATGCACTCTACGACTATGTTCTTATTGATCTGTTTGCTACCATGCCCGGTATCTGGGGATTTGTACCCGATGCATACTATGAAGAAGCAAAAACGGTGATGTTGCAAAAGGAAGAATATAAGCAGATCATTCCCGTTATCGACGCCTATCACTACGGTGTGCAGACAGAAGTGCCCGAACTTCTTGCCGATCTTGAAAAAGAAAACATTCCTTTCTATATTGTAGCGGGTTACGGCATTGCTCCCATTCCCGTATACGAAGATGCGGTTTATCAGAGTGATATGCTCATTGATACCGATTACATGACGCTCGGTGCAACCTGTGCGCCTACCGGTGAGTTGCTCAGCTACGAGGGTGATATGTTGCCTGCATATTTTTCTCCCGATCTGCTGATTGATGCGTCCACCTGTCTGTACCCCGACCGCACATGGTTCCTGCGTTACCAGGGACATCTTGATATGTGTGGTGCATATGATGCATTTTTGTCATGGCTGATTTTGTCGGAAGGTCAGCAGACTGTGTTTGCGAATGAAACCTATCCGCAGTTTATGCAGTGCAACGAACACGCGGCTTTTGACGCTGTCACCGAACCCGAAGAAAAAGACGAACGCAGTTATTTCGTGCGTTTGTTCTGCATGATTATTGACTTCTTCAAAAACGCCGTTGCAAAACTTTTTGGCGGTTTTGAACTGAAATTGCCTGAAATCTCCTGCTGACAGCAAAAGCGGTGCCTGTACGGTGCCGCTTTGTTTTGCTTTGTAACTCAACTGTCGGTTGATTTTTGCCGAATGCACGGCTGTGGAAATTCTTTTCATTTGATGATATGATGGTTTTGTAAGCTTACAAAACGAAATAAGGAGTTTTGAAAATGGACTATATCGGAAAACAGATCCGTGCTTTACGTCGCAAAAAGGGAATGACGCAGGAGCAGTTGGCGACACTTCTGAATATATCACCGCAGGCGGTCAGCAAATGGGAAACAGGCATTGCATTGCCCGACATCACCTTTGTGCCGATATTGGCAGGCATTTTTCACGTCAGCACCGACGCTCTGTTTGCATTTGACAGCATGGAAACGGACAAAGCGGTAGAGGAGATCTGCACCCGTGCGTTTACTTTTCGCGAATCCGATCCCGAAAAAAGCAAGAATATTCTGGAAGAAGGTTTGCAAGCCTATCCCGGAAATGAGATTTTGCTGAATAATCTTTTGTATGTGGTGACCGATCCCGATGAACAGATCAAATTGGCTCTGCCTTTGTCGCAAAGTGAAGATTTTGAAATACGCTTCGATGCGCTTCGTTTTCTGGCCTATGCCTACAGCAAAAAAGGGGAGGATGCCCTTGCGGTTGCCTGCATGGAACAGATCCCCGAATTGTATTTTACAAAACTCAGTGAACTTGCTTTTATCGTCAAAGGAAAAGCAAAATACGATGCCGCGGAAAAGCAGAAATGGATTTCTTTTGAAACACTGTTGCAGATGATGTGGAAACTGGCGGAATGCTATGAAGAACAGGGAAATCTGCAAAAAGCAATTGATGAAACAAAAAGTTGTCTGCTGTTGCTGGATGCGATCAAGGGGCATAATAAAGCGAAAAACTTTGATACCTACAAAGCGTTTTTTGAAAAACAGCTTACTCGTCTCGAACAGAAAATGTGAATCAAAAAAGGAAAGCCCGAATGAAAAAACGGACTTTCCTTTTTTTTGTTTGTTCTTATTTTGTGCCGAAGATGCGGTCACCTGCGTCACCCAGACCGGGAACGATGTAACCTTTTTCATTGAGTTTTTCGTCTTTGCTTGCGCAGAAGATCGGCACATCCGGATGTGCTTCACTGAGGGCTTTGATGCCTTCGGGAGCCGCGATCAGGCACATGAACTTGATGTCCTTACCGCCGTGCTGTTTGATGAAATTGAGAGCCGCAATAGCAGAACCGCCTGTTGCAAGCATGGGATCCAGAACGATGATCTTGCGTTTTTCGATGCTGGGCGGAAGTTTGCAGTAATATTCATGCGGTTCGAGTGTTTCTTCGTCACGGTACAGACCGATATGGCCTACGCGAGCAGCGGGAACAATGCTGATCACGCCGTCTACCATGCCCAAACCTGCACGCAGAATGGGAACGATTGCAAGTTTAGGGCCTGCTACCATCTTTGTGACGGTTTCGGTGATGGGGGTTTTTACCGTAACGTCTTTCAGCGGAAGATCACGCAATGCTTCATAACACATGAGCATGGTGATTTCTTTTACCAGTTCGCGGAATTCTTTGTTTCCTGTTTCTTCACTGCGAAGAACGGAAATCTTATGCTGGATCAGCGGATGATCGAAAATAGTGATGTTTGCCATTTGTTAACCTTCCTTTTTATGCTTCATCGTCAGCCTTTGCTTTGGATACGATTGCGTTTACAATGATGCCGAGGATGAGAGCGACTGCGATGTTTGTGATCTTGATGATGGGGGCGTTGAACGGATCGTCGCCGCCGAAATTAAGGGTCAGACCGCCGATGCCGGGGATGAGGATGGCGGCAACAACAAACAGATTTTTGTTCTGATTGAGGTCAACCTGCTGAATCATTTTCAGACCGGAAACTGCAATAAAGCCGTACAGTGCAATGCTGATACCGCCGACAACGCAGGACGGAATGGTGCTGACGAACAGTTCGAACGGGGTGATAAAAGCCACGATAATGGCCATGATAGCGGCACCGACGATGCTGTAAACGGATGCATTCTTTGTGATTGCAACGCAGCCGACGGATTCGCCGTAGGTCGTGTTCGGACAGCAACCGAACAGGGTACCGACCATGGAGCCGATGCCGTCACCGAGCAGAGTGCGGGTGAGACCGGGATCTTCCAGAAGGTCGACCTGGTTGTCGCCGTCGGAAAGAATGAAACTGAGGTTTTTATGGTCTGCAATGTGTTCGGCAAGAACAACAAAAGCAACGGGCATAAACAGAAGGGCAATGGATGCAACGTTTGTCCAGTCAAAAGCCTTCATTTCACCGATCGCCTTGAACAGAACGATGTTGTCAGGTACGGATATGATGTTTTTGAAGGAAAAATCTGCAAAAGCACTGAAGTCAACGATCTGAAGATAGGGAATGTTTGCGGCATTGCCGATTAAAGTGAAAATAACAGAGGCTACGTAACCTGCACCGATACCGATGATGAACGGGATCATTTTAAGAGTCTTCTTACCGTAGCAGGAAGCAATAACCGTAGCAACGAAGGTGATAAGCGCACAGAGAATGTGAATGAGGTTGTAGTTTGCGGTGGAAACAGCGGTGTTCTGCACGTTGTTGATGGCAGATCCTGCAAGAGAAAGACCGATCAGAGCAACCGTCGGCCCGATGATGACGGGCGGCAGAAGTTTGGAGATCCATTTTGTGCCGCTGATTTTTACAACGATTGCAATAATGACATAAACAAGACCTGCAAGCACGGCACCGAGCAGAATACCCATGTAACCGTTTGCGGTTGCGGCGTACAGTGCACCGAGGAAAGCAAAGGATGAACCGAGGAAAACAGGGCTCTTCCCCTTTGTGAAAAGCAGGTAAACGAAAGTGCCGAGACCTGCACCGAGCAAGGCCGAGGAAGTGGAAAGGACAACGCCGTTTGCTTCACCGCCGTTTGCATTGACGAGCATGGGGACGAGGATGGTTGCCGCAACGATGGAAAGAAGTTGCTGCAAGGAAAACAGAACCAGTTTTCCGAAGGGTGGTTTGTCATTGATGCCGTAAATGAGTTTCATGTGCATTCTCCTTTATGTTTTCTTTATATAAACACCTGTAGCAAAAAAACATGGGTGCTCATACCGTAAAAAAAGCTGACGCTAAAACGTCAGCAATATCAGCAAAAATAGGAATAATACACCACAAGAACAAAAGAAGTAGTTTTCATCTGCTTTGCGGTCGTCATTATTCTCACCTCTCACAAAATTATACTTTTTAATACTTATATTGTCAAGGTTTTACACTGAATTTACATATTTTTGTCAGTTTGCACGAAAATAGCCGTTTTCTTTTAATCATCGTTACCTATAAAAAGGCTCTTTACTTTTGTTCTTTTATGTGGTAAAATTTTAATGTTTGAAAGACAGAAAGCGAGGATTTGTTATGGCAAGTAAAATCAGAGATGAGAATACGGATTTCCTGTTTGAGGCAATTTTGAAATTACAGGATCTGGATGAATGCTATGCTTTTTTTGAAGATCTTTGTACTGTTCCCGAGGTAAAGGCAATGGCACAGCGCATTGCTGTTGCAAAAATGCTTTCCGATAAAAAGGTATATAACGATATCGTCCGCCTGACGGGTGCTTCCACAGCCACCATCAGCCGTGTCAACCGCAGTTTGTCTTACGGTTGCGGCGGTTACGACGTTGTGTTCAAACGCCTTGAGGGGGACAAGTAAATGTCCGGATACGACCGTTTTGCGGCTGTATATGATCAATTGACCGGGAATGTCGGCTACGCACAGCGGGCCGACTATCTCTTTATGTTGCTCAAAAACGCAGGCTGTTCGGACGGAACACTGTTGGATCTTGCCTGCGGAACAGGCTCATTGAGTGTGCTGTTTTGCGAAAAAGGATATGACGTGATCGGGGTGGACGGTTCCTTTGAAATGCTGAGCGTTGCAAGGGAAAAATGTGCCCCATACGGTGAAAAGATCCTTCTTTTGTGTCAGGATATGACAGAACTCGATCTGTTCGGTACGATCGATTGTGCGATCTGTTCACTGGACAGTATCAATCATCTGACCGACGCGCATGATGTGCAGCAAACATTTCGCTTGGTTTCTCTGTTTATGAATCAAGGCGGTGTTTTTGTGTTTGATGTCAACACTCCCTATAAACACAGGCACGTTCTTGCAGATAATACCTTTGTATATGAAGAAGACGGCGTGTTCTGCGTATGGCAGAATGCGTTTTATGAAGAAGATTGTTCGGTGGAGATCTTTCTCGATATTTTTACCGAACAGGAGGACGGATCTTATATGCGTCACGTTGAATCTTTCTGTGAACGGGCGTATGAAGATGCCGAATTGACACAAATGCTTGAAAACGTCGGTTTTGCAGTGGAAGCGCGCTACACGGAAATGACGACGGATGCGCCCGAACAGGAAACGCAACGTGTGTATTACGTCTGCCGTAAAAAATCACCGACAGGATCCACAGGGAGGATATATGAATAAATTAGTGCGTTGTTTATCCGAGGACGGAACCGTTCTCGTTATGGCGGCAGATACTACCGAATTGGTGGAAACGGCACGCCGTTACCATGAAACATCCAAAGTATGTTCTGCTGCCCTCGGCAGATTGTTGACAGCCGCATCTTTAATGGGAACATTGCTCAAAAGTGATGACTACTCTTTGACATTGCGTATCAACGGCGGCGGTCCTGCCGGCTCTGTGATCGCGGTCGGTGATCCGAGAGGAAACGTGCGCGGCTATGTGATGAATCCGCATATTGAAATGCCGCTGAATGAAAAGGGAAAATTGGATGTCGGCGGTGCTGTCGGAACGGACGGACATCTGACCGTTATCAAAGATATCGGTATGCGCGATCCTTATATCGGTCAGATCCCCATTGTTTCGGGTGAAATTGCCGAGGATATCACGTCTTATTATGCCATCAGTGAACAGGTGCCGACCGTTTGCGCATTGGGTGTGTTGGTCAATCCCGATCTCACCGTTGCCGTTGCAGGCGGATTTATGATCCAGTTGTTGCCGACGGCTGACGATACGATTATTGACAAAGTTGAAGCAGGATTGCAAGATCTTCCGTCGGTCACGTCCATGCTTGCGCAGGGAATGACTCCGCTTGAAATCTGCAAGAAGGTGGTTCCCAATTTCGAGATCGGCGTTCTTGATGAAGAAACTCCGGATTATGTCTGCAACTGCAGCCGTGAACGTGTAGAAGCCGCATTGTTGAGCACAGGTAAGCAGAGCCTTCTGGAAATGGCAGAGGATGCGGGAACGCAGGTGCGTTGCCATTTCTGCCCGAAGGTATTCACATTTACTCCCGCAGAACTCAAAAAACTTGCAAAGGATGCAAGTGAAAGTGACGAAGACGACGAATCCTGAGGATTTCAAAAATAAAGGCTGTATCAAACTTCCTTGCGAAGTCTGATACAGCCCTTTTTATTTATGCAGGTTGTTCTGCTGTTTCTTTTGCGGTTTTTGCTTTTTTCTTTTCCTTTTTCTTACGAACTGCCGTTTCGATTGCAAAAACGATCAATGCGATCACCGCTAAAAACAGTAAAAATGCGGCCAACAGAATTATGCGTATGAGCATCACGGTTTTGTCTGTTTCTTTATCTTCTGCAATGCTCGTTTCAATTTGGACGATTTCACCGTAATTGTCCGCCGTCAGGGGAATGAGCGTGTTATCCTTGCGGATCATGAACTGCGGCAGATCTTCATAGGTATGTACTGTGATCTGTTCGTCGGAATACGTAACAAGATCCACAAGTTTGCCGAGCAGAGCAACATCGAAAACGTGCATCATATCTCTGCCGAACCACGTAATGTCGGCAAAAGCGCAGGTGGATGCATCAATTTGTCCGTCGGGGGAGAGGTGGTTGTTTCCGCAAATGCAATCAACAGCCTGTGAATAGTTTTCTCCGAGTGTCATATCCGAATCCGAATGTGTTGCACCGAAACTTGCGTCAGCAAGCGCGATCGTGCCGTCTGCTGGACGGTCATTGTCGCTTGTCAGCGGCAAAAGATTGTAGCCGTACTGTGCAAAAATCGCCGCGTGTGCACCGCTGTCAAGCAATGCCTGAATCATGTTGACATTATTCGGTTGCACTTCATTGTGAAAATAATCGCCGACCTGCAGAATGGCGGCAAATTTCTCCTGTTTTTCGGGTGTACCGTACATTTTTTCTTTGACTTCACTGTAGCGTTCGCCGTTCATGAGCGCATGGAAGCCGGGAATGGTTGCCATTGTGTCTTCCATTGCGTCGTACAACCCGTTTTCCGCAAGTCCGATCATCAGATTGCCCACGTATTTGAGTACGGGATTCAGAATATCCATGGAATACAGTGCACGCAGAATCTGAATTTTGCCGCCTGCCATTTCTTCGGCATAGCGGACGATCGATTCGTCCGAAAGGTTGATGTTCGCTGAAAACGGATCCTGGCAGGTGGCAACACCGTTCATGGTGCCTGCGATGAAAACACAGGACTGAATGTGTCCCGCATAGGCATCGTCGGTGTAGAAATATTTGTACAGATAAGTCATTAAGATACTGCAACCCATGCTTGTTGCCGCAAATGCCACCTTATCGGATCCCGTCAACTCCATGACCTGTTGCACGTAAGCATGCAATCTGTCTGCAAGGGTAACGATGTCCAAACGCCAATCAAAAAGAAAATCATAACTTGCAGAATAACCGTTGCCTTCACGCAATTGGTTTGTGCTTTCTTCCTTTTTGCCTGTATCGGGATTCGGAATGCCGTTTGCATCACACGAAAACGGTCCGAAAATACCGTCTGCGGCTTTTTCGATGAGATGGTTGACCTGCACGTAATCTTTTGCAAGAATGGCTTTGATGATGTCGAAGCCGTATTCTTTGACAACGGGCATGATCATTTCCACGGTCGGTTCCCAGATCTGTACGTCATCTTCTTGCGTTTCGGTGAGCAGACCGCTGTGATATTGACCGCCCAGACCTGTTACAAGGATCAGCGGAACATCCTTTTCAAGTTCTTCAAACGCAATGTCGCTTTCTGTTTTTTCTGCCGTTTCATCAGCGAATGCGAGAATACCGAAACAGGAGAATGCAAACAGAAGGCTCAGCAGGGTACAGAGCAGTTTTGTTCCTTTTTTCACTTTTCTTTCCTCCGTTTGTGTGATATTGATTACAGTGTAGCACAATGAAACGAATTCGTCAATTCAATTCTCCTACGATCTCTGTAGCGCGGTAATACACGGGAATATCTTCCGTTTTTATTGTGTGCAGACCGCCATGGTACATTTTGCCGTCAAAATAACCGATCCATTCCCCGTCGGGCAACCAGACTTCTCTTTCATCGTGTTCGGGTGCAATGGGGGCTACGATCATGTCACCAAAGATATATTCATCATCCGTATGCATTGCCTGCGGATAATCGCAGATCAAACTGCGAACGGGCGGTATACCATGATCTCTGTAACGGATGAATGCCCGTCTGAGATAATCCGTCAGCCGCATACGTGCTTCAAATAAGCGGCGCACATCTTCCGCAGCGTCGAAATCCAACCAAGGCTGATGGTCGTAATTCCATGCGTTTACCAAACTCTGCGCGCTGAAAGCAACGAGTTGCAAACGACGCATCAGATCACTGCGGGAACCACAGCGGCGCACTTCAGGACTCCATAATAATCCCGAGAAACCTGCATTGATCGTTGCGGTGAGATAGTCTTTGAAGTCGTAGAGATCACTGTACAGAACAAACGGATAACTTGCACACAGCGCACCCATGGAGCGAATTTCACTGTACGTCGGCGTATCACCGAGTGCTCGCAACAGCGTTTGCGCCGCGAGAGTTCCGGCAAGATGATGGAACTGTTCTCCGTCCATACCCGACGGAAAACGTGTGCAGTCGGGATAACTCCAGCCGCCCGTAAAATCGGAGCCGTCGCATTCGTCTAACTTAAAACCTGTCACACCTTCTTGCACCAAAGTGCGTTGATGCGAGGCATAGATTTCCTGTGCTTCGGGTAAACAGAGATCGGGCACAAGACCGTGCCAGACATAATAATCCGCACTGTAAGGCAAAAGCGCATCAAAAACGGGTGATGTGGGATGCACAAAGAGGTGTTCCCAAAGGTTTACTTCAAAACCCATATCTCGCAATTTGTGTATAAGCGAACGGTGGTTTTTAAATTTTTCGCTCCATACATACGAACAGGAGTAAACTCTTGTTTGCCATCCGGGTTCAAGACCGAGCACACTGCAAGGTATTTTTTGATCGCGCAAACTCTGTGCCATGGCAAGCACTTCGTCTTCGTTGAATTTCCCGTAGCAACGGTAATAGTTGCCCAATCCCCAATCCGGCGGCAAACAACCGCCGCCGCTGAGCATATTGTACTGCGCCACAACGTCTACAATACGCACACCTGTAATATAGTAAATGTCAACCCCAAGTGCTATGGGGATCTCAATTGTCATGACGGCATTTTCACGGGTTTTGTCAGCATACAGATCACGCGTGTTGTCAATAAATTCGCTTTCTGCATATTTTTCAAAATCAGCACTGCGCAATCCTCTGTTCTGCTCGTTGCCGCAATAGAACAC